>NZ_JAWDHA010000008.1:0-115776 GCF_034190895.1 Virgibacillus sp. M23
CTTCACTTCCATTTGGTGACGCTTGTTTATAATGCCTCGAGATTAGCCGCGGATCGGATTAGACTAGAAATGAAACATAAGACGCTAAAAGCTGCATAAATAAAATTGATCTTTATTAAAAAAACTTGAAAATCATCAAGGAACAACTCTATGCATTTTTAAAAACAGCAATTATGAAATTGATTCAGATATTAAAATAATAATCATACTCTACCCATTCTCTTTTAATACGTTATTTAATCCATATCTTTCAGGCTGAATATTGCTTATCTTTGGTATTTTTCTTATTGTTGGATGAAATAAACAATATAAAGATATTATTAGTAGGCTTGTTCCACTAATAGTATAAACGAATTGACTGCTTTGAATTTCACCAATAATCCCTCCCAAAAAAGCTCCTAGGGGCATTAAAGACATACTTATACTTGTTATTAAAGAAACCACCCTTCCAATCATCAACTCTGGAACGTTACTTTGAATAAAAGTAAAAAGTAATATATTTGTAGCCCCCATAGGAACCCAAGCTATACCAAATAATATAATTACTAATACACTATCTTTTATGAAACCAGATATAATCCAAGAAGTGCCACCAATAAAAAACAAAAAAACTGTAAGTAATCCCATTGGGTATTTAGATAGCCAAGATGCAGCTAAAGCACCTATTAATAGTCCTGAAGACATAGAAGCTAAAATAAATCCATAAGTTTCTGGACCAGAAAATCTATCAGCAAATGAAGGTAAAATAGCAAATACCATCCCGATAATCAGATTTCCTAAGGATGATATTACAAAGAGCCATATTAATACAGATTTTATAACAAAAGCAAAGCCTTCTTTTAATAATAAAAAATAATGTTTTACTTCTACTTTAAAACTACTTTTAGCAGATTTCTGAATTGACCTCTCTGGAATTTTAATAGTTAACAGTAATAATGCGGTAATTAAAAATGCAATTGAATCTATTATGTAAATAGAAATAGCACCAAACATTCCAATAAGGACCCCCCCTACTGCTTTTAAGGTAAGATCCGTACCCTGATAAGTAAAAGTGAACAATGAATTAGCATGTACTAAGTTATCTTTCGATACCATATATGGTAAAACTACATTTTGTGTAGGGTAAAAAAATTGATTTGTAAATGAAACAACTGGCATGATAATTAGCACTAGAGTAACGCTCAAAAAATCTCCATAATAAGCAATAGGGATAATTGAAATTAATATAGATTGAAATAATTGAGTATAAACAAGGATTTTTTTTAAATTTAGTTTGTCAACCAAGGGCCCTATCAAAAAAGTTAAAGCTTGAGGAAATAATGTTAAAAAACCAACTAAGCCAGTATAAAAAGTAGAGTGAGTTAGTTCTTGTACTAACCACATAGAAGCTATGGCATATAAGCTGTCACCTGCATTGGAGAAAAGTCTACCAATTAATAATTTCACAAACTCTATGTTTTTCAAAACCTTTATCATATAGTCACTTCCCTTTTATTTGCCTCATACCTCTTGCTTAGTTTTAAGTATCTTATCTCGGAAAATATACCAACACCACCAATTTTCCGGACACTGTTTTACTTCTTTCTCAATCCATTTAAAAATAGATATTGATATTTCCTCAACATTTTTAACATCTGTTGGTTCAAAAAGTGGTTCTTCAATTCTTAATGTATATTGATATCTATTACTTTTTTCTAATATGATTGGAATAATAGGACTTTCAAGTAAAGTAGCAATCTTTGCTGGTCCAACGGGTACAAAAACATCATATCCTAAGAATTTAGTCTCAACATTTGGCATATCTCCTAGAGTGAAATCGGGAAACATAAGCAAAGGTTTACCTTCTTTTAAATTTCTTAGAGCTTGTTTAATTGCTGAGTTTTGTGGTAATCCAATTGGTGATAGTTTATTCATTACTTCACCTAAAAAGGATTCACCTATCCTATTCCATACATTCAAAGTTTGTTTATCCATAAAATAACTTAATCTATAACCTTTGGCTGCAAGTAACGGAACGATCGCTTGGTAAGCATTCATATGCAAAGATACTAATACAGGAGGGTTCCCTTTTTTTAAGCTATGATCTAAATTATGCAGGCCTTTAAACCTAACATGTTTTTCAAGGAAGTCTTGTTGTGTAGCATACATTGAAATAAGATTTATATCTAAATTTCGGTAGAACAAATAATCTGTCCAACGGTTAGAAAATTCTTCTATTTCACAATCTGTTGAGTCCCTTTTTAATACTCTCATTATTTCTACCATTTCTTTATTGTATTTTCTCCATCTTTCTGCCATTTTCGTATTTTTCTCGTAACTCATTCCTTTTTTAAGAAAGTCATACAAAAACTCAAAAGGATAGTCTCTCAAAATTTGATAGATCGTTGGATTACTTTCTACAATATCAAAATCCATAATACCATCTGCCATTTTAATTTCCTCCCATTTTTTATATATAGTACTCTGAACAAACCTCACATAGATCATCTTCACTTAAGTTATTCCAACGTATGGATAAATTATTTAAATCTATTTCTCCAGTTTTATTTATAATATTTGGATCCCCAATTCTTCCTAGAAGACGTATTGCATCCCAAACTTGAAAATTGGCTACTATAGAAGAAATGGACGCTGTTGCACCAGTATGTCTCTTTCTATCTGGAAATAAATTAGTTAATAATTTACCTTCTTTCCTCCTTTTTTTATAATTAATTTGGTAACAATCCCAACATTTAGTTCTTCCTGGAATAATTGTGGGACCAATTAATCCCAAATGGCCTATATAACCGCCCCCAACTATATGGGGTACTTTATACTTTAAACACACCTTTGATACCCATTGAGCTGTAGTATTAATATCTGGATTGTCTGCACAATTAATTACCAAATCACAACTTTCTACTATATGGGACAAATCTGTACCTTCATCTATCTCCATATGAGCAGGGAATATGTTTACGTTTGGATTAATACTTCTTAACTTCATCTCCATAACTTTTATTTTTTCTCTACCTATATCTTCAGTAGTGTAAAGTAATTGTCTTGTTATATTATGTCGCTCTACTCGATCATAGTCTACTAATTTAATATTTCCAATTCCGGCCATTACTAGTGAAGTAGCCATCCAACTACCTATGCCTCCAATTCCAATAATTGCTACAGTAGATTCCTTTATATTCTTTTGTAATTCCCAAGGAGAACTTAAATCACAGTAATCACTCCATAAGTCCACTTGCCTTGAATATCTTTCTAATTCTTCAGTAGTAAACTGTTCTCTTATTGGATCATTGGTATTTTCGATAATTCCTTCTTTTAATAACAGTTCTGTACACTCCTCTAATTCTTTATATGTAAATTGCTGAAAATTGAGATTAATCTTTAAAAAAATATCCAAAAGTGGCTTAGTCCCATCCATTAATAATATAGATTTCAAAATACATTCATTCTCGATTTCAAAAACTTTATGACAAGAAGTAGAATAAAAAACAAAGTGAATTCTTTTAGTATTTTTTTCTTTAAAAACACCTACACTAGATTTGATCATTGGATATATATTCTTCAACTCATTTGTCCTCCTTATAAAATGAGCACACCACATAAATTTGGTGTGCCCATTTTCTCTGCCAAAATAGTTAGCAAGAACCATTTTTCGCATCGCCTTCTAGTACAAATTCAGCTATTTTTTTCATATGTAACCCTCCTTTCTCCTACTACTTATATCATAAATCATTATTCAGAATATTTGTATTGATAAAATTAATCGAATAAATCGAATTAAAGTTAAATACAACATAAAATTTTATAAACTTTTTTTACTGGCTGCATAATATCCGGAAACAGCTTCGATCCATACATAAATCTTCTTCTCCTCATATCCCTTTACTGGAACTGGAACACCTATTGGTAAATCTCTTGAAACTCCTCGATCGGGCAATCCTTCCATTAAATATCTTTCCGATAATTGAATCGCATTTTCTCTCCATAAGTTCTTCACTTTAGCATTAGTTACGTACTGCTGTAGTTCTTTTTGGAATGCACTTAACTTAAAATAGAAATGTTCTGTCTGTTTCGTAGTTGGAGAATCACCACAAATCTTACATTTCTTATTTATAAGGTCTAGTGGTTCTAATATTTTTGAGCAGTGGTCACATTGGTCACCACGAGCATCCTGTCCACATTATGGACAAGTTCCTTCGACAAACCGGTCGGGTAAAAATTGTTCACACCTATTGCAATACGCCTGTTCAATTTCCTTTTTATAGATTTTTCCATTATCAAATAGCTGCAAAAATATATTTTGCACAATTCTATGATGATGGGCACTATCTGTCCTTGTATAGCAATCATAAGTAAAACCCAACTTTTCAAAACACGCACAAAACTCTTTATGATACCTATCAGCAATCTCCTTAGGTGTTACATCTTCTTGCTTTGCTCTAATCGTAATTGGAGTTCCATTGCAATCACTTCCTGATACATAAAGAACATTTTCTCCTTTCATTCTATAATACCGGGCTAAAACGTCACCTGATAATAAACTAGATATGTGGCCTAAATGTAGTGAACCATTGGCATAAGGCCATGCTCCTCCGATAAATACATTCATCTTATTTCCTCCCTTACTATTTTCATCTCTTGAAAATAAAAAACCTCGTCCAAAGACAAAACAACTGTCTAAGGACGAGATTATTCTCGTGTTACCACCTTAATTTGCTAACCACTCACATGATTAGCCTCAATAAGTACGGAACGATAAAGTTCTTATACCCTGACATTTATAACGAGTGCCAAATCTCGTCATAGCCTAACGCTCAATAGAACGTTCAACTATGCAGCTCAGAGACCATATTCAATCAAATAATTCCATGCTTCTTTTCAGCCAACGAAGCTCTCTGTAACGGAATAAAAATGATTTACTCTTCTCATCATTGCTTTTATATTTAACTTATTATTACATTTCATATTCATAAACACAATAGGAAATTATATTTCTACTTTGATCAACGGTACAATTTAACCTCTCCTCAATATTCCACCCAACAGCATTTCACGGCCACTGTATATATGCAAATCTCATATTTAGCATGTAAACTTCAATTACTCTTTTAATAAAATATATTTTATACATCCTTCAGCATCTTACAATAAAAACAATTTATTTTAATAGTAAAATTAATACGTTCATCCACATGCTTATTTAAGAATTGCAGAAACTTAACCAAACACCTTAAAAAACACTTTAAATAGTGAAATTTTAAATCGAGAAACGGTTATTGAATCTTTTATTACTGTATTTTTATGTCTAAGAAAATTTTTAATTTGCTTTCTTCTATTGGGAATCATAAACATAGGTAATTTTTTTGGATGAAACCAATCCACTTTATCTGTTTCAGGACCATTTTTAATTAGCGTACCACCTAGCAATTCCCCTAAAAATATGTGTTGTAAATCATCAAATTGAGGTTGATAATATTCTCCTATTTTTCGTTTAATCGAAATGATATACCCCGTTTCCTCTTTAGCTTCTCGTATAGCACAATTCTCTAAGTGTTCATCTTTTTCTAACATTCCCCCAGGTAAATCCCAGACAGGATAATCCTTTCTCTTCACTAACAATATGTAACCCTTTTTATTAAAAACGATGGTAAAACAGCCTGAAGTTTTTGCCATATCAATTATTGCTCCTTTTTGAAATAAAAATATACATTTTACCATAAATTCAAAATATTTTAACTGGATTATCTTTAGGTTAATAATTTTTTAATCATCTCTTCTAAACTCCCCATTTTCTATAGTGGTGTTAAGAATTTTTTCTCTTCTGCCTCTGTAATTTTAATAAGGAGAAGTTACATCTTGAGTATTTTAGATGAATTAAAAGTAATAACTTATTGAATTATGGACCAATATTTGGAGGGTTTCGTATATGTTCAGCAAAATCTTCTTTATATGGACAGGTACCTTGGAGTATTTCCTTCACAGCTTTTTCTATGTCATACTGCGTTTCCTTATGTTCTATTTCATCATCATGAATAAATAGCCAACAAGCCCCCTTAGCTTTACTCTGTAGACCAACACTACCAGCATTGACTATTCGCCTACCAGCTACTAATCTGTCAAACTGAATATGCGTATGGCCGCATACTATAATATTCGCTTCAGTATCCTTTACCATCTCATTAATTTCTCGTTCATCGGTATCAGCTCTTATTGCTTCTTCGTCATTCCTTGGAGAACCGTGTACAAACAATACATCGCCTAACCCGTTAATAGCCATCCGTTGTCTCTCAGGCAATTCTTTCAAAAAACTCAAGTGCTCCCTTGTTAATTGATCTGCACACCAGTAATTTATTTCTGCTACAAAATCCTGACAGCCATCTTCTATGCTATATCGATGCGCTACCTCTCTATCTGCATTACCCATTATAAATAAAAATGTATCCTTATATCTCATTAAAGTTTCCATGACTTCTCTAGGCTGCGGTCCCCAGACTAAGTCCCCACCAACTATAACTTTTTCAGCCTTTTCATTTGCCACTTCAGTTAAGACAGCTTCTAATGCAACGTTATTACCGTGAATATCATAAATTGCTGCTATTTTCATAACAAATACCTCCACGTATTAACATTTTCAGATACTAGATTAAGATGATAATCAATCATTTTTGCTAAAAGGTATATAGTGCCGTTCACACAAGATATCAATGTTCTTCAACACTCGCGGTCATTAATAGCTATTTTTATATTTTTTATATGCTAATGGTGTCATGTTCATCGATCTGCGAAACTGAGCAATGAAATAGCTTGTGCTATTAAAGCCTACTTCATAGGCAACATCCGTGACATTGGATTCTATTTGTTGTAGTAAAATTAAGCTTTTTTGAATTCGATAATCGGTTACATAATTCAATGGTGTTTTCTTTAAAATTCGTTTGAAATATCTACAACATTCGGATCGACTCAATTGACCAGCACGTGCAATATCGTCTAAAAGAATTTTTTCCGCATAATGTGTGTGTATCCAATTTAACATTTGCTTCATTCGATGACTCTTTAGCTTTTCTACCTGTTCGTACTCTAAATCAAAACCATTTATGATTAAATTTTTCCAAATTATCGTTAGCTGCATGCTAATATCGATTTCATAACATGAGGGATTTTGTTGTATCAGTTGATTGATGTTTACAATAGCAGCTAAAATATTTTTCTCCCAAACTTCCTCTGTATCCAAGTGAAGGTAAGGCAAATTAGTGGCTTGCGTATACGGACTTACATGGGTTGTATAAAGCTCTTGAGATAAAATAAAATGTGGAGATACATTTAAACAAATATAAATACAGCCCGAATCATTTTCATCTGTTGCCATGTGCAAACACCCACTATTTATAAACAGTCCCTCGCCCTCTCGAACAGTTATTTTTTCTTCATTAACTTGGAAGATTGCTTCTCCTTTTATAATGAGAACAAATTGAATTTCATCATGCCAGTGCAGTGGTATAAAGCCATGTATGTTTTTAGTAATCATCGTTTCGTAACATGCAAGCGGTAATACAACCGTGCGATGTTCCGTTAATTCTTTTAAATTTTGGTCAACGATAAAATTTTTTATTTGCATAGCAAAACCTCAATATAATTATACTTTTTGATTCGATTTACGTATTATTCCAAGAATTCTCCTCTTATTATTATCCATATGATAACACTATTTTTATCATAAAGGTGGAGAATTCATCATGAATAGAGGGAAAGGAATGTTTCTTGTAATAACGGGAGCAGCATTTTGGGGGATTGGTGGCACAGTTGCAAAAAAGCTATTTCAAGAATTCTCTATTGATGTAGATTGGCTTGTTGCGACCAGGTTACTACTGGCTGGTTTATTACTATTAGCAGTTCAATTTTTTGAAAAAGACCGTTCCCAAATAATTGCTGTTTGGAAAAACAGAAGGATCGCTATTCATTTACTTATTTTCGGGTTACTTGGTATGCTTGCTGTTCAGTACACATATATGGCTTCGATTGAACATGGCAATGCTGCGGTAGCAACACTATTACAATATTTAGCACCAGTAATGATTATTCTTTATCTCATTTTAAGCAGACAATCTGTTCTAACAAAAAAAGATGTGTTAACTATTTTGCTAGCTTTCGTTGGATGCTTCTTCTTATTAACCAATGGCTCATTCTCACAACTATCTGTACCTTTACTAGCAATCGTTTGGGGTGTTTTATCTGGGATAGCTTTAGCATTTTATACGTTGTATGCCATTCCTTTGCTAAAGCAATACGATTCGCTTGTCATTGTTGGCTGGGCAATGATTATCGGAGGTACTGCATTAAGCTTTATCCACCCACCTTGGGAACTTAACAATAGCAGCTTAACGCTAGAAGCATATTTATATATAGTCTTCGTTATCATTTTCGGAACGATGATTGCATTTTGGTTTTATATAGAAAGTTTACAGAGCCTGTCACCTAAAGAAACGAGTCTTATAGGTAGTATTGAACCCCTAGCAGCTGTTTTAACAACTGTTTTCTGGTTAAAACAACCCTTTGGCATTTACCAATGGGTTGGTACAGCTTGTATCATTATCATGATTTTAATAGTAGCTTTACATAAAGATTCTTCAGCAAAAAATCACGCCGTCTAATTAGAAAAAGCCCCCCAGGATTAACTAGTTTCGTTTTTCGCTGAGAGGGCTTTGCGTCTCTAATCTGAACTAAGTAAACAAGGATATATTCGTTGTTTTTTAGTAACAATTAAGGGGAGCTCAAATTTTCACTAAAGGTAAAGGTCTATTTGTTATTCTTTTCTAGGTTCGAATAAATCAAGATTATTCCCATATAAATCTTTAAATACTACCCCTTTACCTCCTGGTACCCCTTGTATCTCTCCTTGAAAAACTACTCCTCGCTCCTGCAAATCACTAACATCTCTTTCAATATGATCGGATTCAAACATTAGCATGACCGTATCGCCGCCTTGTTTGCCTATCAATTGTTCTTGTTTAGGAGTTTTAGCTTCAGCTAGTTCAATCATGGTTTCGTTACCATTCTCAGGGGAAACAGCAAGATAACGCCACCCTGGTTCGAACTCCTCTTCTTCCCGTACTACAAATCCTAACTTGTTCACGTAAAAATCTTTCGCTTCTTTTAAATCATGGACGAACAATGTCAGTTGAATCGCCTTTTTTATCATAATTATCCTCCTTCTAGCAAATTACTACTAGGTTAGCATAACAACAACCGGCAAACTTCTTTTCAATTGCTCCATATAACTTTTTTTGAGGACATTTACTGACAGTCGATCAATATGTAGACGCTTTAAAAACAAGATTATTTTAATTGCTTCAATTTTGTCATAATCATAATAACGATAATTCGTTTCAACATCTATTTACGAAGGCTTTAATAAGTCAATTTCATCATAATACCGTAATATTTTAACAGACACATTACATATTTTTGAGAACCTTTCTATGGTATATTATTTTATTCTTTCAATCATTTTAATGTTCTGTATAAATAGTATTAACTATTTATTTTATAATAAACAATATTTTTTAAATTATCATAATTTTCAACGTATTCCCCTTCACGGTAATAATGAAGGGTTATTTCATATAGTCTTCAACTAATTCAAAACACTTTTCTTCGGTAAGATTGTTCTGGACCGTTACATATTCTAACTGTTCCATCGTGCCACCTTTATATTTTAGCGATGCCTCTTTTGCAGTATGATCTCGGTACGCTATCCATTCACGCTGTTCCTTCCTTAGTTGATCCATCTCTTCTTTAGGTAGTTGCTCCTTTAGGGCTCCATAAATTTCATTTAACAATTCATCCCAAATATCGTATGCATCTCCTTCAACTTTTTTCAACGCATATGTTGTATCGTCTATCGGATTTTTTCGCATCTCCTCCACTTCATTCTTCGTATCATTTAATTTCTTAAGGTACTGATCCTTCAAACTAGCTGTATCTTTTGCTGGTACATTGTTTGTTGTATCTCCCTTTTCATCGGTACCATTACTTCCAGTATCTGTGTTCGTATTGTTGGTATTTGTGTCATTATCTGTCGAAGCTGCACTTGCAGAATCGTCATTTGTATTTTGACTAGAGTTTTTATTTGGTGACTGATTGTCCAATGTAGACTCGTCAGATGAGGTTCCACAAGCAGTCAATATTACTAAAACTACTGTTAACATGCCTAATAAGAATTTGCGTTTCATTGAAATACTACCTTTCTTCTCATTATTCTTCCTCGTGACTATATTTAATTTATCAAAAAAGATGCTCTTCTTAAATTAATCTACCTAAAACTTTCCCGAAAGCCATTCATTTTTGTTTTTGTAACCTATTGAATTTGGTTTACTTTGTTCAACTCTACTAATTCAATGGCTTCCATTATTTAACCCCCGTCACATATTAAATCCTATTACTGAAGTATCTGGTTATCACTATTTAACAATCTTCGTTATGTTTTTTTATTTTATCATATTTTAAAATTACTTATGATCTAGATCTATCCTTACACTTCTCATTTCAATTAAATTCAACTTGGATTGATATTGATTTTAGGATTGAATCTAAATAAGTACTATTGCTCACTCTCTTCTTTTTCCTCCCTCTTTCTTCTTTAGACTATACCAACTTTTTAACAGAAAAAACTAGATGAAAGACCAACGATAAGTTTATAACAATAAGGTAACCACTTTATGATCCCCAACCATTAGAAAAGGAACGAGGTCTAATGAACTCCGTTCCAACTAATAATGCTTTATTTAGTTTAAATTACTGTAACATTGGTCAAATCTGCTTTATTCTTCTTCAGTACTGCATATGTTACCTTATCCATTGTTGCACCATCAAAATTCGCTTTGTTACAAGCGTATGCATACTTGAACGAAGCATTTTTAAATACAGCATTTTTAAAATTCGTACCCTTTAATCCCGAACTATAAAAATTTGTACCATTGAAAATTTGATTTTCGAATGGAACACCCGATAAATCAGAATAGCTTAAATCTGTATTATTCAACTTGGCATGTTTAAAACTTGTCTTGGATAAATCCGACTTTGATAATTTAGCTCCTGTAAGATTTGCACCATCGAATATTACATTCCTTAAATCACAAACGATAAATGAGCTATAAGATAAATTGGCTTCAGTAAAATCGGCATCTCTTAGATCGCTTTTGCTAAACTCTGCTTTTTTTAAACTTACCCCTTTAAAATCAGCTTCACGAAGATCCATTTTAGTGAAATCCATTTCCTTTTCCTGCTGCTGGAGCATAGTTTGCTTTTCTGCATTAGAATCCAACATTTCGGATATATCCCCAATAGATTTTATCGTCATGCTAAAAGCAGTTTCATCATCATGTCCCTGTTCTCTTAAATCATTTAATTTCTCTTGCAAATTATTCATTAATTCTTCTTTTAATTCCTTAACTGAGTTTGTCTCCACATAAGGTGAAAACTCATTATCCAGATATTTACTTAACTTTTCATTCATTTCCATATCCACCCTTCTCTAATAATTGATCTAATATTCGTTTAGTGTTCTCCCAGTTCCTTATATTTTCGATATACGTGTCTTTCCCTTTTTCTGTAATTTTATAATATTTCCTTCTTCCACCAGAGGTCTCATCTCCCCAGTAGGACACGATATGGCCATCTTTTTCAAGCCTTTTCAGACTTGAATACATGGTAGCCTCTTTTAATTCATATTCCCCAGCTGAGTTCTCTACTATTAATTTGGTTATTTTATACCCATATTTATCTCCAGTCATCAACAGGTTCAAAATTATTGTATCGGTATGTCCTCTTAGTAGATCCGAGGAAACTTTCTTATTTACCATATTCACACCTCCTATACCATACCTACAATACTTCTAACTTCAGTGTATTGGCAGTTGTATCGTTGATCATCGCCCCACTTCCTTATAATTATAATATACATCATATTACTATGATCGTCAATGTACTTTTACGACAATTATACTTTTACGATTAAAATGATGTCTCGATATAGGAAACTATAAAAGATCCTTCCCAGACTAAATCGTCCTACATCTCTCCTTAATCAGAGATTCCCCCTATTGTTAACCTAAAGTCAGTGTACTAAGTTTTCACTTAGAAAACGAAAGAAGAAAGATTATTATGTTAAATGTAGAAGTTTTAGGATGATGTTACAGTTGGGAATTACACTGCGTATAAATTGAAAAAATCGTGCAGATTGATATAGTGAGGACTGCAATTGGAATGGGTGGATACTGCCCAAAACACTATTGATAAGGATTGAGGGGGTATTAGGGAATAACAAAAGTAAGCACCCGATTAGAAACAGAGCGAGTCAACGGAGACAACGAAATTACGGTGTGCTTGTGAGCCGATGATGACTTTTCGTAGGGGGTCGTGAAGTCGCCTCGTTTCTGGGTGCTGGAGCTGGACGCGGCCCAATACGCCCATAATTATATAGGCCAAATTTCATCATTTCCTAGTCTATGAAAAGAAACTGGATCACTTGGATCCAGCCCCGGATTAGAATGGATATTATATTGCATCATAATTGAGTTGAGTACCTATTATTTCGTCACCGCTGCTTTTTTACATAATAGTAGAAAGAAGCGTTTAGGAGATTGGAATAAGCGTACTCTGGGTAATCAAGCTCTTATTGGAGTAATTTAAGTATGCCATCATTTAGCGAAACAAAGGGTTTTTTATTAAAAAGCGTCAAGTGCTCACGCAATTCTGAATTACGTAAGTACTCGACGCTTATTTTAACTGCCAACAGACATTAGATGCTTTATCAGTCTATTTTCCTTTTAGGCTCCACCAGCATGATGTGTGATTCCTTTTCGGCGAAAGGCTTATGCTCGACGCCTCCTGGGACAATACACATCTCGCCTTTAGAAATTTTTACTTGCCCATCACGAAAATCGATGAACATCTCCCCTTCAAGCACGATAAATAGCTTATCTGTATCAGGATGCTCGTGCCATATAAAATCTCCATCAATTTTAACAAGCTCAATTTGATCGTCATTCATTTCACCAATAACTTGTGGGGACCAATAATCGTTAATTTTAGATAACTCGTCCTTTAGTTTTATAGGTTGGTAATGGATAATAATCCCTCCTTATTTTGACTTCCACTATACCGTTACAGTAATGAGTAAAAAAATAGTATGCATTAGTAAAGCTCTTTACGTTTAAAAAGAAGATGCTCAGGCCAAACCTTGTCGTTCGGTTGTTACAACTGAGTGATTTCAATAACTTTTATCTCCACCTTTTAGAACTAACGTAAAGAATTTATTATATTTTGTAACGCATATTCGATAGCCAATGGACCACCAGTAATAGCGGAAGTATCCATTAAATAGACATTGCTTTTCTTCACAGCATTCAGGTTGTTCCATACATTACTTTGTTCTAATTCATTCATCAATTTATCCTCTTTTGTAATGTCGCCTATAAGGAAAATATGATCTGCTTGAATCGTTGAAATTCCTTCAAATGTAATAAACTCATTATTAGTACCTTTAAATGTCTTATCTGGTGTAAGCCCCAGCCCCCTACTTTTATCAAACGCTAGTGTATAGACAGGATTTTCTTCACCTAGAACATTAAACGTTTTTCCATCCCAAGATACTATAAATGCTACTGACTCTCCTTCAATTGCCTTTAATGCTTCACGACCCATTTCAATCGCTTTCATCATATGATCGATTACTTTTTCCGCTTCGTCTTCCTTTCCAATAATCTCGGCTACTGTACGAAGACCGTATTGCCAATCTTCATAGATGTCATTGGAGTTTAGTGTAATGACAGGCGCAATTTTTTCTAAAGAGTCATGTATCTCTTTATGATGTTCTGTGGCTATAATATAATCAGGCTCAGTAGATAGAATCTTTTCAATATTAGGGGACAGTTTATCTCCTAATTCTTCAGTTGAATCCAGCTTTCCTTTTAAATAAGATAGAGAAGATAGATATTCTTTTTCTGTAGAAGCAGTAGGTGGTTCACCTAGTGCAACTAATATTTCAGGATAAAAATACCATAGCGTGGCCAATTTTTCAGGTTTCTTCTCCATAATAATTTCTTTACCAGATGCATCCTTAAACGTTCTCGGCCATTCCGTTTCATCTATATTAACTTCTGTTTCAGATTCAACTTCTGAGACTGATCCATTATTATTTTCAGTAGGCGTTTTATTACAACCAGCTAGTATGCCTACTAATATTATTAAGAACAGAAGTCCTTTCATTTTTTGCATATTAATTTCCCCCTATACCATGTTGCCTGTGGCTTTCCATTAGTATAGTACATTCATTTTCAGTTAAGAATGGATGCTTGTTGAAATTAGCATGGATTATTGATGAACTTCTCGCGATATTTAGTAGGAGAAATGCCAACTTGCTTCTTGAACACTCTACTAAAATAGAAGGGGTCAGTGATTCCAACAGCTTGTGCAATTTGTTGTATAGACACATTTCTTGTAAATAACATTTTTTGTGCCATCTTTATTCGATAGTTTAATAGATATTCTGCCGGTCCCATCCCTGCATGTCTTCTAAATACGTAAGAAAGTCGATTTCGATTAACGTTATATTGTTCTTCAAGCGATGCTATTGTAAGGCTTTGATAATAGTTTTCATGAATATAATTAGATACCCGTTCGAATAAAGTATGTGATTCACAGCTATTTTGCCTATTAATAACAGATAATAAGACTTCATTCAGTGCTTCGCGAAACAGCATTTCGGTCTGAAACATTGAAATTCCTCCACGCTGATTATATACTTGCCACAGGCGCATAAGTAATTCGACAAGTCGAGGGGATTGCCCTGTTGATAATTCAAAATGCTGTTGAGAAAAGCTAGTGTCTTCTAGTTTTGAGTTACCTATCCGATATAGAACTAGAATATATTCCCAGTTTGTGTCACCAAACATTTTTTGAGCCAGTTCCATTTTTGCACCCCCATGGATAATTTTCCCTGGGGAAAGGATATAAGGTGTACCATTAAATTGAAATTGTGTCCTCCCTGCAAGTGGAAAGACAAATCCAGGAAAAGAGTCTGTATAATCAGCGTCAGGTACACCTGGGTTTTTAGCATAACGATATATTCCTTCTACTTGAAAAGGATTGTCTGCGAGATACTCTGCTAATTGATGAACGTCCATTTTCAAAATGCTTGCCTCATTTCACTAATAATTTGCCTGTAAGCTGTGAAATCAACCGATGTACATGCTGTACCACTCTACACCTAAGTATTACATACACTTCAACAAGCACGGTTGGGTTTCCCATAAGCCGTGCAACTTACCATAAATTTCTTCATTTAATCCATTACATTCTTTTGTTGTCCCTGCCTGCGGTTAGTGTATATGCTAATGGGTAGATACCCTAATATTCCTCCGAGTGTATTCAAAATAATATCATCAACATCAAAACTACCAAAGCCGAAAATAAGTTGAATTAGTTCGAATGTTAAACTTAAAGAAAGAGCTGCAATTGTAATCTTTTTAAACCTATGGAACTTGCTTGATAACAGTGGAAGAATAAATCCGAATGGCATAAACCCAATAATATTTCCAGTTAGATTTTCAACCCGTATGTTGATGTTTATATCATTCGCCAAGAACAAATAATACGTAATCGTCTTAAACGGAATAAAATTGTGGTTATTCCAGTAATAGCCATCAAAATTAAATGTAAAATGGCTCATAATGTCTGGAATGGCAAGGTGTTTGAATAGAATTAGTTTTGAAAGAATGAACAAATAACAGCATAATACAACTGTTAATCCTACTTTCAATAAAATTTTCATAATCACTATTCCCCTAATTCTCGATATTTCTACAAACCTTTTAAAAAATCTATTGCACTTTGTATGGAATGTTAAGCGAATCAATTTGTTGTTCTTCGAACGAAACTTCCCTTTGGAAAAGTGATGACACTTTTGGCTATCTTTAAAATCAGAAAACCAATGATACTGCCAATTGTATTCAAAATGACATCATCAATATCGAATTGCCCAATTTTTAAAGCCAGCTGCAAAGTTTCAATTGAAAAACTAATAACGGTTGAAGCAACAATTACCCTAGTAAATCTACTGTATTTTTTAATTAATAAAGGAAGAAAAATTCCCAGTGGCAGAAAAATTAAAATGTTCCCTAATGTGTTATTGATGATGATGTCCATATTAAAACGGTCAGCTCCAGATATGTATTCGATGGTATTTTTAAACGGAATGAAATTCGAATTGACCTTTATAAATTCAACATAGCCTTCTGAATTCATTGGAGTAAAAACATATCTGTTAAATGTATCTCCAGTTACGTAGTAATCGTTGATTCGGAAAATGATACGTTGAAAGAGTAACTTAAATAGAATAATAAATGAGTAAAGACCAAATAAAATCCATGTTCCTATCTTAGTTACTTTATAGAATGGAAACAGTGACTCCTGTAAACCTTTCGTTAATTGTTTCTGTTCTCCAAAACTCTCTAACGCCTTTTTTGTTGATTCTTCCTTAGTAAAACCTTGATCTATATATTCATTTTTTAATAAATGTAAATGATCTCTCATTTCATCAATTATTTCTCTCTTTTCTTCCTCGTCACAATGTAATTGATTCACAACTTTATCAATATAATTTTCGATTTTTTTATCCATGCGATACCCTCCGAACATACTTTAATTAAATTACTTATTTGATTCCATTCCTTTAATTTCTTATCTAACTCTTTCTTCCCATCTTGTGTGATCCTATAGTACTTCCTTCTCCCGCCATTCTCTGAACTGCCCCAATAAGATTGTAGCCATTCTTTGTTTTCTAATCGCTTCAAAGCGGGATATAACGTCCCTTCACTCATGTTGTATAGTTCATTACTATTTTCTTTTAATGTTTTTACTATTTCATAACCATACATGTCCCTTTTATTTAATAGAGATAAAAATAAAATATCAATACTACCCTTCATTATCTCTTTGTCCATAAACGACACCTCACTTTCAAACGAATTATATTTACATCGTAACACAATAGTACATCGCATTACAAGGTTAAAAAAGAATCGACCTATCAAATTCACACTTTACAGACGAATTAGTCCCAAAATAGAGAAACAACAGCCAGTGAAGACAATTCTATTTCTATTTTTGAAAAGAGGGATAAAAAATATAATTATAAAAAAGGAGCTCCAGAAAAGAGTAAAGTCAGCAATGACAAGAGGTATGAAAAAGACCCGAAAATCGGAAAAGATTATTTTCACGAAAAACGGGGTCATTGTCATTATTAAAATCATTTGTCATAGAGCCCATTACGGACACGATCTATCTTCAAGGCACTTCTCCAATAAGCCGCTCACAATAGGCTATCATGTCCGCTACTCTCTGAAAACGCAAATATTGAATAGTAAAGTATGTCATTCTATGAAGCAAAAAATTGCATATTATTATTTGCTTCCTCAACTCTAACATTGAATTAAACTTTTCAAATTTAACAAATGCCATTAACTATCTATCATTAACTTTAATAGCTTCTCACTTTCTTTTCTGCCTTATTCATTTCAAATGCTATAGAACCTAGTTTAGACTTGCTTGACCGAAAAGGAGAAATATCGGTTATTAAACATGTTATACATTCTTACCTTTATTCAAAACATTAATGACCACTCTGCTACTTATACAAAATTGATTTGTAACATTACAACTTAAACCGCCCTACCAATTCATTTAATTCCTCAGCCAATTTAGCAAGATGCTCAGAGCTTCCTGCTACTTCTTCCATGGATCCACTTGATTGCTGTGCTGATGCTGATGTTTGTTCTACACCCGCTGCAGCTTCTTCAGAAACTGAGGCTATTTCCTCTATAGAACCATTCATTTCTTGACTATTAGCCGCAATTTCAGATAAGTGTTCAGATACAGCCTGAATACTTTGAACCATATCTGTAACTGCAGAACTTATATTATTAAACGTTTTACCTGTGGTTTCTATTTGAGATGTCCCTTGTTCTACCTCTGAATATCCATCTCTTAATGAGTCAGCTACAACACTGGATTCAGTTTGTATGGTGGTTACAATTGTCGTAATATCATTTACGGATAGAGCAACCTGCTCCGCCAGCTTTCTTACTTCATCTGCCACAACTGCAAAGCCCTTACCATGCTCACCCGCTCTTGCAGCTTCAATGGCAGCATTTAAAGCCAATAGATTTGTTTGCTCTGCAACATCTTTAATCACCGAAACAAGTTTTGAGATTTCTTGCGATTGGTTATCCAAATTTTGCATCTTTTCTACTGCATCTTTTACAATCCGATCAATTTTAATCATTTGCTCAGTTGAAGCATTCATTAGTTGACTTCCTTTTGTTGTCAGCTCTAATACTTTTCCTGAATTCTCGTGAATACGTTCTCCACTTTCATTTGCTTCTTCAGCTCTGTTAGTGAACGTTCCCATAATGGATGCTAACTCACTGGCACTATTCGCCTGTGTTTCTGCCCCAGTTGCAAGCTCTTCCATTGTTATTGCAACTTGGTCTGCTCCTGCTTTAACCTCACTGGCTGCCTGCGTTAGCTCTTCGCTTTGACTTGAAACAGATTCGGATACTTCAGAAATTCTATTTAATAGATTCCGATTATTATCACTCATTATATTCGTTGCTTTAACAAGTTGCGCAACCTCATCTTTGTTGTTGGTTTTCAACGGTTCTTGACTTAAATCGCCTTTTGCCAAATCATTCATTCGTTTCATAATTATTAAGATTGGATTAGTAAGAGACTTTGCAGTTATTAAAGCTATAATAATACCAATTATTAAAACTAAACCTGATATGATTAAAATAAAGAACACTGTTGAATCACCATACAATATAATTTGTTTTCCTTGTTTATTGACATCATTTTGACTTCTTGAAGATAATTTTTCATTACTATCCATTATTTCATTGGAAAGTGACTTAGCTTCCAATAATATCTCAACAGCCTTATCACGATTACCCGATTCATATTCGGTGATTGAATTAGTTACCATATCTGTCCATTTAGCTTTTTTGTCTATAATGGATTTAATATTTTCTGAATCACTTAAAGTCAACATTTCTTTCTCTATTTCTTTACCTTTTTCCAAATTAGCCTCTAATTGTTTCTTTATCTCCTTATCATTATATAGGAAATAGCCACGAACCATTGATGCACTCTGTGACATATTATAAGAAAAATTTTCATTAATAATTAGGTATGGAACGTCCTTTTCAACAATTTGCTTTGTATTATTATTTAACTTTTCAATAGCAATATAGCTTACCGTTCCTACTATAAATGCTAATGCTATAAGTAACCCAAAACCGAATAACAATTTTGTTTTAATTCTTTTAAATTTGAGTAGTTTTTTCATGCTAGTATCCCCTGTCAGTTTATATAATGGTATAAGATTAATTGCAACCAAACCGAATGACATCATTTGTAATCAAGTTTAATACTTGCACATCCTTTTAAACCCCACCAATATTTGATGCAGGTTTAATCTCTATTTCTTCACTATCTACCACGCTTGTAGCTGCAACGAATAGAAAACTAACGTTATCATTATCTATGCCTACAATTAAAAATACGATTTTCTTCTGTTCTATTTTGTTTTATCAATCTCTTTTTCCAACCAAAATGAATATGCTATTATTCGTAAAATTATAATGCTATTTGGCAAATCGAATGATTTACAAATGACTATTAGTTACTTTTAAAACCTTGGATAGATAGGATTTGATACACAATTAATACAGAAATATGGATCTTCAGCTTACATATAATTATTTTTATAATCCTCTATTTCTTTTCCTCCCTTACAAGTTTATTTTTAAATTCATACTAAAGAACCATTACTAAATACTCATTACATATATCGGTGAATATTATGAGATTGTTAGTTATTTCACTATTGGAAATATAAGGGATTTATGGAGAAGAGTTTGATTACATTCTTGCAAAGAATTGGAGGAACGGGAACGATGTTTGAAGTAAATATAAATGGACAACTGTGTTTAGCAAAGGAAAAGTATACAAGATTGTAATGAAATTTTGAACTTAATACTTGGTCCTAATCTATACTCCATACTTGGCTTTTTAACGGCATCAATAATATTAGTAATTGCAAACATCATTTATGTGTTTTATACAAAAATAAAATCAATGCAGAAAGAAATAAACCTTTTGTTTGTCAGGCTTATTCGGAATGTTGCTTTAAAGTAATACAAAATCTCCCCCAAGTAAATTCCATATTACAATGAAATCAATCTCCGTAATCAGATGCGTTCCTATTAATAATTATTTGCTAATTAGTACTCCAATAGCTTTTACCTAATGTATCAATATCTTCCTTAAAACATAACGGACAATACCTTAAATAACTCAATCTAAGTACTTTATTCCCACCAAATCCAACTAGCTTTTCAAAGTTCATTTTTAAACCATTCGACCATTTTTCAGTCGTCTCGTATATGAAATCCGTTTTCCTTGTGAAATAAAATGGGGATAGAGTATGTTTATCGTTAATTTCCTTAGATGTTACTTTTGAAGTTTGTGGTAGGCATTTAATAAATGAATCAAAGTATTGAGGAAAATAAGAAGAAGATACTAGAACGTTCCTTCCGAATAAATCTTCTAGAGAGTGTAATACATTGAAATAAGAATTGCTATTTCGCATATCCAATATTTTTCTTTTGTTCACTAATGTTCAATTTGGGATTATGCTTCTCTACTAACACAATTACCTCTTCAATCAATAACTCCAATTCTTGTACAGCATTCTGTGGATCACCTATCATTATACTTGTCATTCTGTCATAAAGATTTTCCGGTTTAATCTGCATACGTTCAATATTGAACCGCATCCACTTATAAGCAGGGTGATTTACGTACATATGATTTAAACCAAACAAAACACCAAACAGTTTCTTTTGTACTCCACAGAGGACATCATAAAGCATTAACCAGTCTTGTCGTTTTAATAGTGCATTACGGTTACTCCATCGATTACTCAACCAAAGATTTTCAGTAATCATTTGTTTGGTAAGTCCTAACGGATATTTAGCTATTCTATTTTTTAACCCATTAACTATTTCTTCTCCGAAAAGACTAATTCCATCATCAATAGATGCTAGAATACACTGTTTATTAAAATCAGTTTCGCATCTATCAATTACATCGAAAATAAAACGGTCAACTGTCGTGGACAAAAAGCTACTTATCTCAAACTTAATACCATCTTGATTCATATAAGCTTCGGACCACTCTTCCTCTTCATAGGGATGATACGATAAAATTGTACCCTTAACTTCTTCGATGGGATATTGGCGATCCTCATCTGTTGGAGAATTTGACCACAAAATATGCAATTCAATATCTGAATACTCATCCTGTAAATTCTTTGATACCGAACCAGCCAAAATAATGGCTTCCACTTTTTCATTCTCCCTATATATCTTGGACATGTCTATTGCTTTCTTAAATAAGTCCATTTGTGCTAACTCCCAACCAATTCTATTTGTTCCGTAATCTTGCTTTATTCTAAAATAAAGTGTAGACGCTTACTCTGTAAATAAACCCTTTAATTTAATAACTCTAAAACCACATCTGATCTATGCCTCAATACTAATTGTGTTTTTCTAGCTTTTATATTTAAGTCTTCAATATCTTCTGTTTGTTCTTCCCAGGATAATTTGGTTTCATTTTCTAATTTAACCACTTCATCCTCTATCCATTTTCTATAATACCTATACATTTTTTCCTTATCAATATCAAAAGTCAAATCTAAAAGGTATTCATTCATATCTTCTTATTGATTATTAGGTTCGAATATATCATACATCACTGCAATATAATATCGTTTCATAATATCACCGCTATAATATAATATCTCTATTGATCCTTCTTCAGCTCTTATACCCGTTACTACAGTTACTTTAATACTTTTTAATCATTATTTAATCATCAGAAGGAGTTAGATATTTCTTTTCTCCTATTGTGAAATCAGCCCCTCGTTCTACTTCAACATATAACTTCCTTAGAAGTTTTTTTCATCATACAAACTTTCCCATCATCAAAATTATATATCTTTAGTTTACTTCTAAAGTTGTAAAGTTAAATACTTTAGTTGTATTTTCCCTTAGAAGTCAACGATATTTTTAAGCATTCTTCCTACACTCTTTATTAGCCAATAAATTAGGCGTATAGGTAAAATTACTAACTCAGGTATCCAACACAATACGTCAAGAATGACATTCCAAAACGTATAATTCTCTTTTTCTTTTTTTCTCCTCCTTGCTTTCACTTTCTTCCTTTCCCACCATTCTTTCATTCATATCACCCCCATGAATCCTTCTTTTGAATCTCTATATTTTTTCACATCGTCATTATCTAAATAACCATTATTCAATACGAAAATGATTTAACCTTCCCTTCTAAAATAAATACACTTGGCACTAATTGTTTTAGTATAATTACGATGAATCAGTAAATTAGTTCGTCATTTTGACTGATGAATAATATAAAAAGATTAAGAATTATGACCTCCCCCTAAAGTGGACAAAAAATACGCTTCAGCTTTAGGGGGGATTTTATATCCAAAGCTCAATTTATTATTTTTTTAACTAATCCTCGACTTAATAGCAAGAGCTATTACCTTTTTTTAATTCTATTTATCCTATGTAAAATTGATTTAGAAATAAAAGGAGTTTTTCAAAGAATGTTTATTCTTGATATTTATATTGGTGAAACTAGAGGATTGCATCCAAGTAGGGAGACGAAGCAAAAACCTATTCGAAGAATGTATTGATTTAAAAGGTGGTCTTATAATATGCACTACGATTTAATTTTAAGAAGATTATGTTTGAAAAATAAATAAAAAGAGCGGATAATGTAACCCGCTTTTTTCTAATTTTTCTGCTTGTTATCCATCCAGGATTAAGCTATTTATATCCATAGTTTTTATTAATTTCCCTCTGTTGACTTCTTTTTTTTATAAGTCACACGAACAGCATCCGTAATAAATAATATTATTGCAGCGGTTAAAAAGCCTAGAGTGGTGTATACATTAAGATCAAATATTAAGGTTAAAACAGCTGCCACAACAAAGGCACCTGTACTTGCTATAGTAAGGTACCACCTCGATAGTTTTTTTGATGACATCAAATTTTCTCCTTTCTCCGGTAAGAAGTATACATACCTAAAATTTTACCACTGCAATTAAAATGAATGTTTTGTTACTATTATTAATAATAACAAAATATTCATTTTTTTAAATTCGTAATTAATCTAATTTTATCTACTAATTCCAAAAATCAGAACTAGATCAGCTAAATTAATACTTAAAAAATTTTCGCGAATAAACAAAACATTACAATATAAATCTAGTAAACGTTTACAAAGGTGATGAATAGGAGGTTTTCGCTAAAATTTCTTGTTACATGTTTTTAATTTCGAAAGAGAAATGGACAATAAAAGGGGTTGTGGAAGGTGAGTAGACTACTTA
This sequence comes from Virgibacillus sp. M23, assembly GCF_034190895.1. NCBI lineage: Bacteria > Bacillati > Bacillota > Bacilli > Caryophanales > Bacillaceae > Virgibacillus > Virgibacillus sp. M23. Next base: position 23,531 of record NZ_JAWDHA010000008.1, read on the forward strand.
AAACTAGCCACTGTAGCTATTACGGACAAAACAATTGAAATGGTGGAACCAGTTGGCAAATATGACTTCTTAATCAATGGAGAATTAAATCACTTCGATGTTACTATCAGTGATGTCTCAGAGGATGACCAAACACTTTCTGTTAATGAATCCAATGGTCATCTTTTTTGTTTTAAAATAAAGCTCTCTTAAAAAGTTGCGTAGGAAAGAAGAGAAAACCGAGACAAGACAAGGGATGAGCATGAAAAAGACCCGGAAATCGGAAATGTTTATTTTCACGAAATCGGGGTCTTAATCGGAAATGTTTATTTTGTGTCGGAAGTTTACTTTTTAATTAGACACTTTCCTTTCCAACCAAGTAACACACTCCACATGATTGGTCTGTGGAAACATATCAACTGGCTGCACTTCCTTCGTTTCATAGCCACCTTCATCTAATATTTTTAAATCACGAGCTAAGGTAGAAGGATTGCAAGAGACGTAGACAATTCGCTTTGGCTCCATTTCAATCATAGCTTGAAGGAATTCCACTTCACAGCCTTTTCGAGGCGGATCGACGACTATGACATCTGGTCGAAGTCCTTGAGCCTTCCACCACGGCATAATTTTCTCAGCTTCACCAACAACAAATTCAGTGTTCGTAATGCCATTTAATTTGGCATTCATTTTGGCATCATTTATTGCTTCTGGAACCACTTCAATACCGTACACCTTCTTCGCCTGCTGAGCTAAAAATAAAGATATCGTTCCTATTCCGCAATAGGCATCAACAACAATATCATTTGCTCCAAGTTTTGCATATTCCAACGCTTTATCGTATAACACCTTTGTTTGAGGTGGATTCACCTGATAAAAGGATTTAGCGGAAATAGCAAAGCGAATATCACCTATCGTATCGTATATATAGGTTTCGCCCCAAATTACCTTTGTTTTCTTTCCCAAGATAACATTTGTCCGTTGGCTATTCACATTGTGAACAATCGATTTTATATGTGGGTACGTTTCCGTTAATTCCTTTATTAGCTTGTCCTGATACAGCAGCTTTTCCGTTCGTGTAACGATAACGATCATCGCATCATTTGTTTCTCTACCAGTTCGGACCATAATATGTCGTAATACTCCACGGTTTTGCTTTTCATCATAAGCTTTAATCCCTAATCGATCGGCAATTCTGCGAACAGCTTCTACAAGTCGGTCATTACTATCATCCTGAATGACGCACGTATCCATATCATCAATAATCTGGTGACTTCGTTTTTGATAAAAACCTGTTATTAATTCACCATGCTTATCCCCTACCGGAATTTGTACTTTATTACGATATCTCCAAGGGTCCTTCATACCAATGGTAGGATGTACGGGAACTTGTTCCATATGTGCTATTTTTCGCATAACATTCTTTACTTGATTCTGTTTCATATCCAACTGCATAGCATAGCTCATATGCTGCAGCTGACAGCCGCCGCATTTATAATACACATCACATGGGGGCTCGACACGCTCTGAGCTTGCTTGTCTCACCTCTACTAGTTTGCCGAATCCAAAGTTTTTGTTTACTTTAACAACTTTTACCTCGGCTTCCTCCCCTGGTAGCCCATAAGGTACAAATAGTGGATACCCATCAATTTTGCCTACACCATTTCCTTCATGGGTAAGATCTTCGAAAGTGAGCGTGATGGTTTGATTCTTTTTTACTGGTGCTGTTTGTTTCGCCATGTATATCTTCCTTTACGTGCTAGTCTGTGGTCTTATCTTAACATAACTCTAACCAATAGTATGAACAAAAAGAAGACTACTGCATTCAGTAATCTTCCCCTTCTTTATCGATAAATTCAGTTGGAACACAAAAGTCGATATGTTGCTGCAAATTTATAAATTCTCCGGGCAACAATCCACCAAATTCCCCATCAATATTTAATTGCATCTTCTCATCTGTCGTAACTGTCACATGCTTCGCTTTTTCATAAATGACATGCTTGTCTTCTAAATGAGCTCCCCGCAATGCAAGCGTGGCAATACGAATAAACTCTGCTAAGTTCGTTTTGCGCAAAATAATTAAGTCAAAATATCCGTCTTGCATATTTGCTTCAGGTGCTAACTTCTCAAAGCCACCAACAGAATTCGAATTGGAAATAAGAAATAACATAATATCCTCATCAATAACATTGCCATCATACTCTATTTTTGCTCGAATTGGCTTTAAGGACGGAAGCATCTCGATTCCCTTCATATAATAAGCTAACTGTCCAAGCATTGTTTTTAGCTTACTCGGAACCTCGTAGGTTAGCTCCGTTAACTTTCCACCACCGGCAATATTTATAAAATAATGATCATTTACTTTGCCGATATCTAAAAGCATCGATTGACCATCTACAATAACATCAACCGCTTTTTTTATATCTCTTGGAATGCGTAATGCTCTAGCAAAATCATTGGTTGTACCAACTGGTATAATCCCCAGCCTTGGCCGATGTTCCTGTTCGGCAATTCCATTAATCACTTCATTAATGGTGCCGTCGCCTCCAGCAGCAATAACGAGATCATATCCTCGGTCAACCGCTGTCCTTGCAGCTGTTATCGCATCTCCTTCACAGGTGGTTGCGTGGGTTGATGTTTCATATCCAGCAATTTCGAGCTTTTCTAGAACTGCCGGTAATTCTTTTTTAAAGGCTTCTCTGCCAGATGTGGGATTATAAATAATACGTGCTTTCTTCATTTCATTCCCTCCGCATTGCATGAAATATGCAGGGTCCTTCAACTATTTAAGTCACTAGGTCTCATGGTTTATTTTTCAGTCCAACATCTATCATAGACCTTTTCCATCATTTTGAAAAGGGGAATTGTTGAATTGTTTCGTGAATATGCATTATTTTCCAATGTGTAACTGACTGCAAATACGAGACTACCAATGCTTTTCATTGGTAGTCTTGCCTCCACACTATTTTTTATTTATTTCCTCTAATAGGAGCTTATTTACCATAGGTGGATTTGCTTGTCCTTTTGTTGCCTTCATTACTTGACCGACTAAGAAGCCGACTGCTTTATTTTTACCATTCTTATAATCGATAATCGATTGTTCGTTTTGATCTAGCACACCCGCTATAATTCCGCGTAATTGCCCTTCATCGGAAATCTGCACAAGCCCTTTTTCTTTTACTATCTTTTCTGGGTCTCCACCCTTTTCTACTAATTCAGCAAAGACTTTCTTTGCAATTTTCGAAGAGATGGTACCATCTTCAATTAATTGGATCATCTTAGCTAATGCTTCTGGTGTAATTGCTAATTCATGCAATTCCTTGTAATGCTTATTCATATAAGCAGAGATTTCTCCCATTAGCCAGTTCGACACCTGCTTCATATCCGCATCATGAGCTATTGCTTCTTCAAAGAAATCAGCCATTTGCTTGGAATTGGTCAATACGGCAGCATCATATTCTGGTAAACCAAGTTCTTCCATATAACGTTTTTTACGTGCATCCGGAAGTTCAGGAATTTCTTGACGAATTCGCTCTTTCCACGCCTCATCAATATATAGAGGTACTAAATCAGGTTCAGGGAAATATCGATAATCGTCTGATCCTTCCTTCACTCGCATTAGAATCGTTTCTTTTGATTTTTCATCATAGCGTCGCGTTTCTTGGAGGATTTCTCCTCCGGAAAGCAATACTTTTTCCTGACGCGTTTCTTCAAACTCTAAGCCCTTTTGTACAAAGCTAAAGGAGTTTAAATTTTTCAATTCTGCTTTGGTGCCAAATTCCTCTTGTCCAAGTGGACGTAGAGAGATATTTGCATCACAGCGTAGCGAACCTTCCTCCATTTTCACATCCGATACACCAGTATATTGAATAATATTTTTTAATTTTTCTAAGTAGGCATATGCTTCCTCTGGGGAACGCATATCTGGCTCAGAAACAATCTCTATCAATGGCGTACCTTGACGATTGAAGTCTACAAGCGAATATCCATCATCACCATGGGTAAGCTTACCAGCGTCTTCCTCTAAATGTAGACGTGTAATTCCGATCCGTTTTTTCTTGCCATTTACTTCTATTTCAATCCAGCCATTTTCGCCAATTGGCTGATCAAATTGGGAAATCTGATACGCCTTTGGATTATCTGGATAAAAATAGTTCTTACGGTCAAATTTTGTATTTGTAGCAATGTCACAATTAAGAGCCATCGCTGCCTTCATTGCGAAATTAACAGCTTCCTCATTTAATACTGGTAATACACCAGGGTATCCCAGATCAATTGGGTTTACGTTGGTATTTGGATCTGTACCAAATTCATTCGTACTTGGACTGAATATTTTGGATTGTGTTTTTAATTCAACATGTACCTCTAAGCCAATAATTGTTTCGAAATTCATGCGTTGGCACCTCCTAATTGAGGGCGTTGTTTATGATGATCTGTCGCTTGTTCATATGCATGGGCTGCACGGAATACGGTGTTTTCATCAAAATGCTTCCCAATAATTTGCAGTCCGATTGGTAAGCCTTGATCAGAAAAACCGCAAGGAACAGAAATTCCTGGAACGCCTGCAAGGTTGACTGGAATGGTTAAGATATCATTTGCATACATCGTTAATGGATCATCCACCTTTTCCCCAACTTTAAATGCTGGCGTAGGCGTAGTAGGTCCAATAACAACATCATAGTCTTCAAAGATTTTATCAAAATCATTTTTAATTAATGTCCGTACTTTTTGAGCCTTTTTATAATAAGCATCATAGTAGCCAGAACTAAGCGCAAAAGTTCCTAACATAATACGACGCTTAACCTCTTCTCCAAAGCCTTCACTACGTGATTTTTTAAACATATCAATCATATTATTAGCATTTTCCGAACGCACGCCATAACGGACACCGTCAAACCGAGCTAGGTTCGCAGAAGCTTCAGATGATGAAAGTAAATAATAAGTTGCCACTGCATATTTGGAATGTGGTAACGACACTTCCTCCCACGTTGCACCTAATGATTCATATACCTTAAGTGCTTGCAGAACCGATTCCTTGACCTCTGGTGCTACACCTTCAGCAAGGTATTCCTTTGGTACGGCAATTTTCAATCCTTTCACATCACCGGTTAGTGCCTCCGTATAAGCTGGTACTTCTACAGCTGCGCTTGTAGAATCCATTGGATCATGTCCAGCGATTACTTCCAGAACACGTGCATTATCTTCTACATTACGTGTAATTGGGCCGATTTGATCTAAGGATGAAGCAAAGGCAACCAAACCAAAACGTGATACGCGTCCATATGTCGGCTTTAAGCCTACTACTCCACAGAATGCAGCTGGTTGACGAATTGAGCCGCCCGTATCTGAACCTAAAGAGAATAATACTTCTCCTGCTGCTACGGCTGCTGCTGATCCACCACTAGATCCACCTGGTACATAATCGGTATTCCAAGGGTTACGAGTTGGTTCGTAACTGGAATTTTCATTTGAAGAACCCATTGCAAACTCATCCATGTTCAACTTTCCAATCGTAACTGCTTGCTGGTGATTTAATTTGTTAACTACAGTAGCGTTATACAAAGGGTCATTAAAATTGTCGAGGAATTGACTTGCACATGTGGTGCGTAACGCCTTTGTGACAATGTTATCCTTAATACCACTAGGCATTCCAAATAATGCGGTATGTTTATCTGCTGCCTCGTCCAATTCTTTCGCATAGGCATTAGCATTTTCTTCATTTAATGTAAGAAATGCATGAACCTTGTCATCGACTTCTTTAATCCGTTGATAAGAAGCTGCTACTAAATCTTGAACGGTAATTTCATGATTATGTAGTTTTTGTTCTAATTCTTTAATCGTATGATCAAATAATGACATGCTTTTCCCTCCTACTCCAAAATAGATGGTACACGATACTGTCCATCTTGCTGATCAGGAGCATTTTTCATTGCTTCCTCCTGCGTTATCCACTTCTTTGGCTTATCCTTACGAAGCACATTCTTAATGTCTAACACGTGCGTCGTTGGCTCAACATCTGATGTATCTAATTCGTTAAGCTGCTCCGCATATGTAATGATCGAGCTTAATTGCTCTGTAAACATTTCTACTTCTTCCTCGCTAACTTCCAAACGAGCCAAATGAGCAACATGCTTTACTTGATCCTTCGATATATCTGCCACTAGCTTTCCCTCCAAATCTGTTTCTTCTATATTATATACATCTATTGCTTATCCATAAACTTTGGTAACACTATTGATAATAGCAGAACGACCCAACAATAATCAACTATGAAAGAAAAGCGAAGGTGTTTGATTTACGGTGCAGGAACTGCATCCATGCCTTACGTACGAAGCAGTGTTATTCAAAATGGCAATTTGCCGTTTATGCTTCTATAGGGCATCCACAATTTATAAAGTAAAACTTCCATTCATGGGGGCTGTTTATCTCCACGGATGGTTAGTACCACAAGGGTATGACCTAAAGGCCTCTGAGCCAATCGGACATTTACTGGCAGTTGTCCCCACACTTTTCCTTATTGGATTCACCTTATTGCTTGAATGGGGGGGTTACTGCCAGTTATATGCGGGATAAAAAAAGGCAAATTATTTTAATAAAGAAAAAGCCGAACTATTATTCGAATTAATGGTTGCCCCAGAAGATAGATTTTTCACGCTAACTTCTGGGAGCGATACCTACCTTAACATTCGAATCTGTTCGGCGTTGCTGGTTCTAAAATTTGTTGCGGCTTTGATAAAGTCCTTGAATTCGTTTATACTTTTTTCTATTGTTCTTTCGTTATTAGAAGCAGCGTTTAAGCCACATCTTATTACTTGTGATTTACTCTTTCAATTTTTCTAAGGTCTCGTCAAAGTCTGATTTTAGCTCAGGATCTGTTTTGCCAAGAAGACTCACAACGATTGCTACAATCATATTCATAATGAAGCCGGGAACAATTTCATATAAATCAAAGATTCCACCAGAAAATAGATCTCCCCAGATAATAACAGTAACTGCACCAACGATAATACCTGCTAGTGCACCATTTCGAGTAATGCCTTTCCAGAATAGTGACAGGATAATGATTGGACCAAACGCTGCACCGAAACCAGCCCATGCATAACCAACGAGATCAAGAACAGAGCTTTCCGGGTTCATGGCAATAATTAATGCTACAATCGCAATCAATACCGTTGCTATTCTTCCAACCCAGACTAATTCCTTCGCAGATGCTTTTTTACGGAAAATCGCTTTATAGAAATCCTCCGCTACTGCTGATGAAGATACGAGCAATTGTGAATCTACTGTACTCATAATTGCTGATAAAATAGCAGCTAACAGCACACCAGCTACTACAGGGTGGAATAAAATCTGTGAAAATGCAATAAAGATTTTTTCTGGATCAGCCAACACTTGAAGTCCATCTTGATTAGCCACTTCAATTCCAAATTGGCTTAGAATCGGTACTTCTTGTGTACTTATAAATGCTAATCCAATAAAACCAGTAAATATGGCACCGTAAAGTCCTAAAATCATCCACGCCGTACCAATAAATTTCGCTTTTGGTACATCTTTCGCTGAACGCAATGCCATAAAACGGACTAAAATATGCGGCTGACCAAAATAACCAAGTCCCCATGCTAGTGAAGAAATAATTGCCATTATTCCAACACCTTGAACCATATTAAGATGTGATGGATTGATTTCTCCGACTGCTTGTACAGCGTCACTCCATCCACCCATTTGGTTTAACGCGACAATTGGTACAATAATGAGTGCAAGAAACATAAGAATACCTTGTATAAAATCAGTCCAAGATACTGCCAAAAATCCTCCAAGTAACGTATATGATACAACAACGATCGCACCGATCCAAAGTGCTGTCATATAGTCAAGACCAAAAGATGCCTCAAATAATTTTGCACCTGCAACTAATCCTGAAGATGTGTAAAAGGTGAAGAATAATAAAATTACTAAAGCAGATATAACACGGAGAATATGTGATCTATCCTTAAATCTATTTTCAAGGAAATCAGGGATTGTAATCGAGTTATTTGATACTTCGGTGTAAATACGTAAACGTTTGGCAACAAACTGCCAATTTAAATAAGCACCTGTTGCAAGACCAATTCCCATCCAAGCTTCTGACATTCCAGATGCATAGATTGCGCCTGGTAAACCTAGTAACAGCCATCCACTCATATCAGATGCCCCAGCACTTAATGCTGCAACGCCTGGTCCTAGGTCTCGCCCACCGAGGACATAATCGGATAAGTTATTGGTACGATAATACATGACGACGCCGATAGCCAGCATCCCAAGTAAATATACAATAAAGGTTATTAATGTTGTAAGATCCACGTACTATTTTCTCCTCTCAGTAAATAAAGTAATGATCGATAATAAAAGTACAATTGGCATTGGAACAAATAACCAAAACCAGGTAGCACCTCGAATCGCATATTCCATACAAACAATGCCCCTCTCTCTAAAAATATAGCATTATTATTTTGAGATTCATTTCTCAAATAAGCACATCGACTATGATTTCATATAATTAATTATTTTTCAAGTTACATAGGGCTCACAAATGGCGCCCTATCAAGCTTCCTACTAAATAGAACTATCATATACAGTGATATGTTATGAAGAATAATCATTTTCATACATGAAAGAGATAAGAGTTCCGTATATGTAAATATAGTCCAAATCCTTTTAAATAACTCCTAATAACTCAAAATTTCTATATAAAAATTTTTTTCAATAAATTTTTCAATCTGAGCCATATGCTGTAGATTATTCCGCTAAAGTGCTGGAAGACTTCCACTTTAAGAGCCTGTGTTGGTACAAAAGGGACTAAGTGGGAGAAAACGACACCTAAATACCCAATTTGTTCAGAACCTTTGGGTCATACTCTTGTGGTACGAACATTCTGTAGGTAATAGGTGGAAAACTCCTACGGAATGAAGTTTCACTTTATCGAAACATAAGCGCAAGCGCCAGATTAGAAACGTAGCGACTGGAGCGAATCAACGAAGATAAAGGAATCACGGTGAGCTTGCGAGCCAATGATAACTTATCCTAGAGCGATTCGTGAAGTAGCCTATCTGGGCGCTAGAGCTGGACGTGGCTCAACACGCCCCTATTTCTCCATAGGCTCAAATTTTATATTCTCCTAGACTACAAAAAAAGTCCCGGAATGGGTTCCACGCCATCCCAGGAAAATCCATCATATAGTAATAGGGTAAAAAAATTTAAAAACCAGTTTGCGAAAAAATCAAAAATAACTAAAATTGTGATACAGGTTGCCCAATAGACACAACCTCAGGCTCGAGTTCATGAGCTAATTCTGTTGAATTATTGTCATGAGTATTTAAAAATCCTATCATAAGAAGTGAGCCTAATGCCATTGAAGCAAATAACTTCTTCATTAACATCCCCCCCTTTAAAGATTAATTAATTCATTATAAGCTGAATTTGCTAGTTTATAATATTTAACAGATTCTTTATACTTACCAAGCTTTTCAAAATGGCTGCCAAGCATTTTAGCATAGACAACTAAATTGCTATGGTCGTCATGCTGCTTCAGATAAGGTATAAATTCATCTGTTACTAATGCCCTGAACTTTTCTTGCTCATTGTTTAATGCATATGTGTACGTATGAATAATATAGTAATACAGTTGATAATAATGATCATCACTAGCTAAGTCTAATATTGTTAAAGCTTTTTTAATCATTTCCTTTGTTTTTTCATAATCTCCAATATTATAATATTCTTTTATTAATGATGTTATTGATGCAAGTCTTTCTTTTATTTTTATCGCTTCATCATCTTCTTCTTCAATAACAAAAACATAGTATTTAATAGCTTCTTCAGTATTGCCAATCTTAGAGTGAGCATATCCTAAATTTAGATTCGCTAACTGAATTACCTGTTTATTTTTATTTAGTTCACCTAAATGCTTTGCTAAATTATAATTTTTAATAGCTTTATCATACATATCAATTCTGCGGTAGGAAATCCCTAACAGTATATGGCATTGGGCACAACGGATAAAATTATAATTTCGTTGAAAGACATCCATCGCCTTATTGGCATAATCAATAACTTCCAACGTATTTCGTAACTTACTATTTGTGACTGAAATCGTATAATGTAAATCCGCAACTTCCTCTTCATCAAGATCTACCTGATTTATTTTATCCTCTGCCATCTTATACAATCGCATTGCTTGATTAAATTCTCCAGTAAATGAATAATAATTCCCCTTAAATTTGTACCAATAATAAAGATGGTCATTATCAAATGAATTAACCATTTCACTTAATTCATTCATCTTAGATAACGCTTTATCGATTTGTCTTAAGATTATATAGTATCTAATTTTGTGAATCTCAAATAGAAAAAAGCTATCATTAATGCTTCTGTCCATTAATGCTTGTAAATCCTTATATGTATCGATTATCTCTTTTTTGTCATATACATCAAAAAGCATTGCATACCATTGCTTACACTTTTTTTGTAAGTCTGTATCAACTCCATCGATCAATTCGATACCAAGTCGATTACATAGTAATTGAATTATTTCAGGGCTCGCGTCTGTTTTTTTATTTTCGATCTTGGATAAATAGGATAGTGAAACGATGCCTTCTGCTAACTCTCCTTGTGTCATCTCTTGCTTCGTACGCTGCAGTTTGATAAAGGGACCTATTTCTATCAACCTTCCCACCTACCATCTACTTTTTATTATGCTACTTTATTTTGTATAGTCATATTATAACATAATTTCAGATAATTCATATTGGGAAAATAATAGAGAAATGAACACTATTTATAGGCGAAACAGGCAAAAAAACTTTCCGATTTTCCTCACAGAGGAAAATTAGTCCTTGTTCGACATGAATCATGGTAAGAAACCTGAATTATTTATATGACTATTTTATTATGAATTTACAACTTTTCGGAAGTCTTCGAAAAACACAAGTCACTTTTAGGTAATCTGGTCTGTCTCTTTCGTATAAGAATTTACGAAAAATTGTACATTATTGTTTAGTTCTCGTTTGTTTTCCTGACTTTCCTAACCAAATAAAGTAAAAGGATGGAGACGATCTCCATCCTTTTACTTATTACTTTCTTTATTAATGGAAAATATGCACCGTCGGCTTATCGGCTCCTGCCTCACGGTATATCATACTTTCTAGTTTATCACTGGAAGTAATTTTAATCTCTAAATCATAGTAATCCTTAAACATATCCTGTACTAATCCATAGGCATACTGTGTGAAGCCAACCACTTCACCTTTTCCGTAGAATTCAATCGGGATTTCAATTGTCATCTTTTGCAATTCTTCATTCATATAGAATCCTTCCCCAATGACTCCTACATAGTTTGGAAAATATGAAGCAATTTCTTTTCCAAAGCTAGTAACGATCTCTTGATCCTCATAATATTTTTTCTTCCCCTCGTCGGAAGGGAATAAAACATATTCTTCATCAATCGTATCCCAATCACCAATGGATGCACTATTACTAGGAACATTAGTCTTTGCAACAAAATTTCCTGGAACTGGGGAAGATTGATCTTCCTCCCTATATAAAGCCATCATCACGGGTACTTTTTCTAAACCTTCGATTTCTCGAATACTTTTTATGACCTTCTGGGCAATCTTATTTCCTTCCTTTAGCATTTCAGACTTGGAAATCGATTCATAATAGTAGGGACCACCGGGCTCCGTTTGGAAGCGATAAACGGATTTCATTGCAATTCCAAGCGATATTCCGGCTAATTCTACAGATTTATCCTCTTTTTTAACTAAGTAATTTTGCTCTAAAACATGAGAAAGATAACGTGGATTATCCTCAAAGTATTTTTTCTTGGCCTTTTCCTTTTTAGGCGGGTTTAACTTATCAATCCATTTAAGCACAGTATCTTCATCAATATATTGACCTTCCTGAAATAAATATTTCTTTGGATCATACACTTCCTTGGATTGACGACGTAATCCTTCCTCCATCTCATCTATATCTAGTCGATTGGCCACTTGTCCAACGATGACTCCCCTAGCTTTCCCAGGTTCAAAGGGAAGGATCATTTTATAATTCTCCTCCGATAATTGATAGCTTGGTACAATTGCTGTTTCCTGCTTCGAATCAGATTCATCGTTTTGAACAACTTCTTCTTCATTGACATCGGGAGCACAGCTTGTCACGAATAAAAGCACGCCCAGTAACCAAATACTTAATTTTTTCATGACTTACACTCCTCCATTTTCAATAGCTTGCTGAAATTGTTCTTCGTTCCATACGTCAACTTCAAGCTTCTGGGCTTTCACCAGCTTCGATCCGGCATCTTCTCCTGCGATTAGGATATCCGTCTTTTTACTAACACTGCCAGTAACAGACCCACCTAATCCCTCAATGATTTCCTTTGCTTGAGGCCGAGTAAAATACTCCATTTTCCCTGTTAATACAATCGTCTTCCCATGAAATATGCTTTCCTCTGTTTGTGTAGAAGGCTTCGTTCCTAAATACGTCATGTTAATTCCCAGATCTCTTAGCTCATTTAAGAGATCAATAACTTGCTGCTCTTGAAAATATTGCGCGATTGAATCAGCCATTTTATCTCCAATTTCATTTATTTCTAATAGATCTTCATATGTTGCTTTTTGCAGGTTATCCATCGTTTCAAATTCCATTGCTAATGTCTTTGCAGCCTTTGATCCGACAAATCGAATACCTAATCCAAACAGCAGGCGCTCCAGTGAATTCTCCTTTGATACTTCAATAGCACGTAATAAATTATCAACTGACTTTTCGCCCATACGTTCTAACTCAAGCAATTCTTCTTTTTTCAGACGGTAAATATCAGCTATTGTATGCACAAGGTTCTCCTGAAAAAGTTGAATAATTACTTTCTCTCCTAAACCATCAATATTCATAGCATTACGTGAAACAAAGTGAATAAGCCCTTCCTTCAATTGCGCAGGACAACTAGGATTAATACAACGTAAGGCAACTTCCTCTTCTAATCTAACTAATTCACTCCCACAGGCTGGACATTCAGCTGGCATATGGAATTCCTGCTCTGAGCCAGTACGCGCTTCGACCATCGCTCGTACCACTTTCGGGATAATATCACCAGCTTTTTTAATCACTACGGTATCGCCAATACGGATATCCTGTTCTCGGATAAGATCCTCATTGTGCAAGGAAGCTCGTTGTACGGTAGTTCCAGCTACTTTTACAGGGTTGAGAATAGCCGTTGGTGTGACAACGCCAGTTCTCCCTACACTTAATTCAATATCCGTTAATTTTGTTACTGCTTCTTCTGCTGGAAATTTATAAGCAATTGCCCAGCGTGGACTTTTCGCAGTAAAACCTAACTCCTCTTGTTGCTTGAGATTATTTACTTTTATAACTATCCCATCGATTTCATAATTTAAATTTGGACGTTCATTCGTCCAATAGGAAACATACTCTAAAACTTCATCAATGGTATCGCATTTTTTCCACTCTGGGTTTGTTTTCAGCCCTAACTCCTTCAGTCGTTCCAAACGCTCACTATGTGTGGTTAGTTTACTATTTTCCCACACACCAACCCCATAGAGAAAGATGTCCAAATTTCGCTTAGCAGCAATCTTTGGGTCAAGCTGCCGTAAAGAACCTGCTGCCGCATTACGAGGATTCGCAAAGGGCTCTTCCTCATTTGCTTCTTTTTCCTTATTTAAGGCTAAAAACGATTGATGAGGCATAAATGCTTCACCACGAACTTCAATGGTTTCCGTTTCTTTAATGGATAGTGGGATACTACGAATGGTTCGCAGATTACTAGTAATATCCTCACCTGTCGTACCATCCCCACGCGTAGCTCCACGTACCAATTTTCCATTTTCATACGTCAGCGAAACAGCTAAACCATCAATTTTTAATTCACAGACAAATTGAACTGGTTCATCTGTTCCCTGACTTGCGCGTCGTGCAAAATCTCGCAAATCCTGTTCATTAAACGCATTTCCCAAGCTTAACATCGGAATCTTATGCTGAACTTTTTGAAATGTGTCTAACGGTTCTCCGCCCACTCTTTGCGTTGGAGATTCGGCAGTTACCAGGTCTGGAAAAGCCTCTTCAAGTTTTCGCAGTTCCTGCATTTTCTGGTCATAGACCACATCTGGAACGGAAGGGTTATCCAGCACGTGATATTCATAATTATAGTGATTTAAAATTTCGGTTAATTGCTTAACCTTATCTTGTGCCTGTTGTCGATCCATGCAAGCACCTCCCTTACTCCTTCGTGATTGGCGCAAATTTAGCCAAGACTCGTTTTATACCTACTGGCGCTGGAAAAGCAATATCTAACTCCATTGCCTCTCCTTCTCCTTGAACTTTAACAACTGTACCAACACCCCATTTTTTATGGCGTGCCTTCTCACCAGGTCCCCACGTCTCATTCTCTGCACCTGTCGTTTTTTGCATACGCTCCGCTTTACGTTTCATAGGTGCAGGAGCTGGCTTAGATTTCTGTCCGATACTTCCACCAAACATAGACATTTTCGCTTCTTCCATTCCATCAATTAATTCTTCTGGAATTTCATTAATAAATCGACTAACGGGGTTCATGTTCGTCCGGCCGAAAAGTGTACGCATTTTAGCATGCGTCATATAAAGCTCTTTCTCCGCTCTCGTAATGCCTACATAAGCTAGTCTTCGTTCTTCTTCCATTTCTTCTTCATCTAACATCGAACGACTGTGCGGGAAAACATTTTCTTCTAAACCGATTAAGAAGACAACCGGAAATTCTAGTCCTTTGGCCGCGTGTAATGTCATTAATGTAATTTTTTCCTCTGCCTCTGTCTCTTCTTCATCTACTTGATCAATGTCAGCAATTAAAGCGAGATCTGTTAAAAAAGCAACAAGTGTCTTGTCCTCACTGGTTTCTTCAAAATCCTTTGTTACAGTCATAAATTCTTCCAAGTTTTCCAAGCGACTTTGCGCCTCGATCGTTCGTTCATTTTTCAGCATTGTTTCATAGCCTGTCCGTTCTAAAACGGCTTCTACCATATCGGTTGCAGTAAGAAACTCTTGCTGCTGCGATAATGTACGAATAAGATTACCAAATTCCGCTAGAGCATTTGCGGCCTTTTTCGAAACACCGGTAAAATCAACCTCTTTAACTGCTTCATGAAAGGATATATCATGGAGTGCTGCATATTCACGTAATCGATCAATGGATGTTTTTCCGATTCCTCTTTTTGGAACATTAACAACGCGTTCAAAGCTAAGGTCGTCATCGGGATTAGCTATAAGTCGAAGGTAAGCTACCATATCTTTAATTTCCTTACGATCATAGAACTTAGTACCACCTACCATTTGATAGGAAATATTTGACTTCACTAATGTGTCCTCAATCGCACGTGACTGTGCATTTGTTCTGTACAGTATTGCCACTTCACTTGGTGAATATCCTTGACTACGCGTTAATTCTTGAATCTTTTCAGTTACAAACAATGCCTCTTCTTGTTCTGTAGCACCTTGAAAGTAATGAATATTTTTACCTTCTGGATTTTCTGTCCACAGCTTCTTTGGTTTTCTTCCACTATTGCGTTCGATAACTTTATTAGCGGCTTGTAAAATTGATTTCGTTGATCGGTAATTCTGCTCCAACAAAATTGTCCGTGATGTTGGATAATCCTTCTCAAAAGTAAGGATATTGGTAATATCAGCTCCCCGCCAACGATAGATCGATTGATCCGAGTCACCAACAACACAAAGGTTTTGATACCTGCTTGCAAGTTGTTTCACAAGTGCATATTGTGCATGGTTTGTATCTTGATACTCATCAACATGAATGTATTGAAATCTCCTTTGATAATATTCCAATACCTCTGGTACTCGTTGAAAAAGATGTATCGTCTGCATAATTAAATCATCGAAGTCCAGAGATTGATTTTTTTGTAGCATCTTTTGATAAGCCTCATATACTTGACCTACTTGACGATCAAAGAAGTTACCTACCTTTTTATTAAATTCTTCAGCAGTAACTAATTCATTTTTCGCAGCACTAATTTGTCCTAGCATTGCTCGTGGCTCAAATTTCTTTGGATCCATATTAAGGTTTTTTAAAATTTGTTTAATCGCAGACAACTGGTCACTGCTGTCCAAGATAGTAAAGTTACTGTTATAACCAATTCGGTCAATATCTCTTCGTAAAATTCGTACACACATGGAGTGAAAGGTCGAAACCCACATTTGATCACTCTCAGGTCCAACTAATTTACGCACGCGTTCTTTCATCTCACGTGCAGCTTTATTCGTAAATGTAATTGCTAAAATATTACGAGGAGAAACGTCCTTTTCTCCTAATAAGTAAGCAATCCGATGGGTTAATACTCTTGTCTTTCCACTTCCTGCACCGGCCATAATAAGTAAAGGGCCGTCTGTATGTGTAACAGCTTCTTTTTGCTGTTTATTTAATCCTTTTAATAAGTCATCTTTTGTTTGACTCATTTTTACACCGCCTAACTATTAACTATCTTTTACCGCTTTTACCGTTTTTAATGCTTGCTTGATATCTGTATATATACGATTGCCAACGATAATTACATCCGCGTGTTCTTTCATTTCCCGTGCCTGTTGGACTGTTTCAATACCACCACCGTAAAACAATAGTGAATGTTCCAATTGAGCTTTTACTTTTTCGACCAGCACTGGCTCCCCGTAGGTTCCACTATACTCCATATAAAAGACAGGCAAGTGAAAAACCTTATCTGCCATATAAGCATACGCAATCACATCATCTTCATCCGGTAAATAACTGTTCGTATGTATGAAAGCTTTTGCGTCCTTATTCAATATACAATATCCTTCAAATAATATCTCACTATACTCAAGCATATCAACAAATTCTTTAATAGCTTGATGCTGAATATCCATCATCCACTTTTTTTCCTTCGAATTAAGCACCATAGGAATATAGTAATAATCAAAGCCTGGAGTTATTGCATCCATGGATGAAATCTCTAAAATACAAGGTACTGTATATCTACGTATTCTTGAGAGTAGATCAAGCACGCCATCTAATGTTATGTTATCTGTCCCACCTACAATTATGGCATCTGTCCCTGACTCACAAACCATTTCTAAATCTTCATCTGAGATTTCTTTGGCAGGATCAAGCTTAAAAATATGCTGCCAAGCATTCATTGTTTTATCCAAAATAATAGTCCTCCATCATTATAATCCATTAGTTTATTATACCAAAAAACATTCTAGGAATTTAGAGATAAGGATAATCTTTTTACGTAAAACATGCGTGAGTCCATATATTTTAACGAAAACGCTGTACACTGCAAACAAGTGGATTTATTATCAACTGTTAAGCAAAAAGTTAACTTCATCGTTTCTTGCTGTATGTGCTTCTATTCTTGACCTTCATAGGACAGCTTCCTAGAGCACATATAGTGGTCGGGAAACCAGCGTTATCTTACCAAGAAGTTTTTTGACCCACATTAAAGCTTCCCAGAACCCTTGGCATAGCTAGGGAGGTTTAAAACAAAAAACTAGAAATGTCGATGATGACATTTCTAGTTTTTTGTTTAATCGTCTTTGTCCCCTATGATGCGATCAAGTACTAATTGATACCCTTCACTTCCAAAATTAATGCACCGTCTTACTCGTGATATCGTAGCAGTTGATGCATTTGTCTCCTGTTCAATTGCATTATACGTACTTCCATCCATTAGCATTTTTGCTACTTGTAATCGTTGGGAAATAGAATGGATTTCTGACATCGTTGCAATATCATCAAAAAAACGATAGCATTCTTCCCGGTCTTTTAATGAAAGGATTGCATCAAATAATTGATCCAATTGTTTCCCACGTAGTTTATCTATTTGCACACCAAAGCCCTCCTGCTTCCATTACTCATTTGATATCATTACGGCTCTCTTTATACCAGGTTCGGTCGGAATCACATTAATCCACGTTTTTCCTGGAGCAAATGCAACTTCTTTCCCGTCTTTCATTGGAACAATTCTTCCATTTCTATTTTCCCAGCGAAGTTCTTGAACTACACCTTTTTGCAAGAGATAAGCATCTCCACCTGATTGTAAATCGATAGCCCGACGACCAGCATCATCAATTACTTCATGATGAGTCTCTATTATAAATACATTACTAGCCTGAATAGCTTCCTCTGATTCTAACTCTATTGTCTTTTCCTGATCACTGTATCTTGTATATGCTTGCGAACGTTTATTATAATCAAATTCAACAATCTCCGTAGGCGTATCGGAATATACAATTTTCACATGGTTACCAGGTTCACCAGCTACCTGCTCACCTTCTGATAAGAAAGGCAAGGGCTCATACGTTGCTTTCGTATCATAGCCTTTCGCTTCTGCTTTTTCATAGACAGATCCAAGCTGTAAATACGAATTATGCGGTGCCTTTCTAAAAGGTTCACGTTTAAATAATACACCATCATTATCATAAAACGAACCATTCAAATGGTCAATTCCCCGCTGTTCTATCCTATCATTTACAAATCCAGCAGCCCCATGATAAACATAGATTGCATTATAATCATTTGCTAGTTCGAAATAGTATTCTCTCGCACTTCGTACAGGTCCTACAA
The DNA here is from genome assembly GCF_034190895.1 of Virgibacillus sp. M23. Taxonomy (NCBI): domain Bacteria; kingdom Bacillati; phylum Bacillota; class Bacilli; order Caryophanales; family Bacillaceae; genus Virgibacillus; species Virgibacillus sp. M23. The sequence continues at coordinate 42,120 of NZ_JAWDHA010000008.1, forward strand.
CATCTGGCATTTCACTTTGGAAGAGTGCTAAAAACCGAGTAATTTTACCTTCTGCTAGCATTTCAAATACGATATCTGCTTTCGATAATCCTGTCTGTGGTCTAGCTTTTGTGTGATTATTAACCATTACACCTACCATTCTATTATTAACGACTTCATCTGTACCTATTCCTGTTAGTGGATACATATTTTCATATTCTTCCGGGACTTGGAACGAATCGGACTTCTGTTCCAAGCCAGAATCCTTCGATTCATTATCACGAGCTTCCTTTTCATCATTACACGCTGCAAGAAATATAAAAGCTAGAAAAACGATACATAATAATTTTTTCATATTCCACAACACCTTTGAAAAGTTAGTATAGTATTATATTATACGCTAACACATCGTTGCCGGGAATAGAACTTCTTTTTTCTTCACATCGATAATTCCTTGTTGTGTAATTCGTATATAAGGTAGATGTGTTGACGCAAGAAAGAAGATGGAATATACCGGATCTTGAAATGGATAGCCAAAATCCTGTAAATAATCCTTTAATTCTTTCTCCTTTTCAATAAGCTCTTTCATATCTCCATCAAACATCATACCACTTAGAGAAAGCGGAATTTCTAAAAGGATCTTCCCTTGATGGACGAGGACAATACCTCCACCCATTTCTTTTATCCGTTTCCCCGCAAGTATAATATCTTGTTTATCCTTACCAATGAACACAAAGTCTCCAGTTGTTGAATACGAGCTGGCAAGGGCACCTAATTTACTAGTAAATCCGCGTAATGTTGTATTAACTCGCCACTTTCCTTTTCTGTCCAGCATCAATAAAAAGGCCTCATTTGTTTGCTCAGGAAGTCTATCGACCGTTATATCGATTTCAATTGGATAAGGCTTCATAATGACATCATTCACCATTTCTAAACCAATTGGAACGGAAAATTGCAGTTCATTTTTTCCTAGTTCCCAATCTAAATTCAACGGTTTAAGTCCGTATGCTTGCCAATCAATTTTTTGGTGAACGGTTTCTTCCGCTCCATTTTTTACAATCCATTTTCCTTTAGCAAGGACACTTTCTGGATGCGGATTATCCTTTGCATATAAAATATTAATATGAGCAAGCCGACCAGGCGCAATACTTCCCAATTGTTCTTCCATGCGAAGATGCTTAGCAGCGTTAAAGCTCCCCATCAGATATGCCTCCTCCAATGGAATACCTTTTTTGATAGCAATATCAATACAGACATTCATTAAGCCATCTTCATAAAATCCAGGTGTAGCTCCATCCGTTGTCATCGTTAAATGATCAAATGACTTTAGGTCAAGCGCAATCAGCTCTGCTAGTATCCTTGGCAAGTCTGGTCGAATGGAGGAGTAGCGTAAACCAACTTGATACCCTAGCTGTAAACGCCGGATTACTTCTTCTCCTGTCATCGATTCATGGTCTGCATTAATTCCTAATAATTTCATTTTCGTTAATGTCCGTTCAGACGCACCCGGAAAATGCCCTTCAACCGGCTTTCCATGTCGCTTCGTCTCTTGTATCCAGTAAAGTAGCCGATCATCCCCAGCTAATAGTTCTGGCCATGCGGTTAATTCGCCACCCTGTAAAACGGCTGGATGCTTAATCCATTCTAAGACGTCTTCCGTACGAAAGATATCATCTTGCTGCTGCATTTCAGTTTGAGCGTCAAACCTTGCCCACCAATACATTGACACAGGTAGCTTACGAAATTCATCCAATATAGAAAACGCTTTCTTTTTTTGCAACAAAAAAAGCCATAACAGGTTATCATTTACTAATGTCGTTGTACCAGTCCTTCCAGCATGTTTTGCCAATTGTTCTGGATTATACAGTTGGAATGGATGTGCGTGTGGCTCGATATAACCTGGCACTGCATACTTTCCCTGACAGTCATAAACTTCCGTACGGTTCATATTTTTAGGAGTTTTGTCTCCAACATATACGATCCGATCCTCATCGATCCAAATGTTCGCTTGTAACCATTGTTTTGTATACGCATTTAAATACGTGCAATTTGTTAAAACTAATGTCGGTGACGACGCTTCATCAATCACTCGAACATGTTGCCTAATTTCTCTATTTCTCCAGTGATATCCGTTATTTTGCATGGTTAAACAACTCTCTCCATCTTAATATTTCTTTTTCATTTCCTAACCGTATACCTTCTGTAAAGATATAAATACTGTTAACAGCTAACTTTATCCGTAACAACCAAATCCCTTCGTATTTGCTTAGCTAAACCCTGTTCGACAGGGAAGCATAAGTGAACTCATGACTTACAAACCTCTAGCTTACTTGAATAAAGTGGGAGGCTTACTGCGGATAAAAAAGATCTAAGCCGATATTTTCCTTTATTTTACCATATTTTTTGCTTTCTCACTGTAATGTTTTTGTAAACTAAAGTGAAATTTTTGTGAAGACAGGAATGGCACTTTTCAAGTGTTACTAACTCTAGGTAACGATCACAGTAAACAGTAATAGATAAATTTTCAGTAGGGATTCTTCATTAATAGTTATATGTGGGATATAATTCGAGTTTAACTGATTCTTTCAGGACATTAAAAAGACTAAACCAACACTAGATTTAGCCATTGTATCAAATTTCTCTCTATCAATTCTGCTATACTTGAGTACCGCTATCCATATTCTGCCTTGTTGTCACAATTACTCCATCCATATTATTACCTGAGATAGTATATTCACTATCGGTTGGTACCAATATTTTTGGATGGTCTTCTGAAACAGGAAAGAAACAAATAAGGAATTTCTCCCCTTGGTATGTGGTTGCTATTTGCTTTTCTTTCTTTAAATAAGTTAAATACTCTTCCAATACGAGATTCTTTTCATACATAATTGCACTATGAGGCAGACCAACATAACGTAAATGCCATGGCTCATATTCAATAACTGTAATATGCACTTTAGCTTTAGGATAGCGAAGTACAAAACCAAATTTCCAAGCGTTTTTTTGTATCCAAGCTCCCTCCGCTGCATATTTAATACTTTCCTTCGTAGATCCAACATCTAGAGCCAATCCTAAATTATGCTCACTATAACCTGGTGGTAAAGCATAATCTTTTCCCTTTTCCTCGTATAACACTTTTTGTTCCTCTTGGTCTCTAAAAGCACTACTTAATAAAAAGTTATGCACATTATCCTTTTGGGCAGCTTCAACCATGTCCGAGAATTTTCTAGCTACTTTTTCGGATAAACGTAGATCTTGATGGAGCAATCCATAATTTGCGATTAATTCTCGATGGTTAATTAATTGGATCATATCTTTTTTAATATATCGTTCCTTTACAGGAAATTCATCATTAACTAATAATAATTCACCCTGATACATTTCTTCCTTATTTATTTCTTTTTCTTGTAAATCAAATTGTTCCAAATTGATATTTTCCTTTGGAACCATATTTGGTTTATCTTCATTTAATACGGATACAGGGGTAATATATACCATGCCTATTACAATAGATAAAAACAACAATATGAAAAACCACTTCTTCATGTAGAACTTTCCCTCCTTGATTTCTTCTCTCTATACACATCTTAGGAAAATATCTTTAATAAAAAAGTGGGTAAAATCTTAAATATTTCTTAACTAATTCTGTTTCTTACTCATCATCACTGCTAGTAAGACGAACTTCAAATACGGTTTGCTTCAAATTACTCTTTGCAGTGATTGTGCCGTTATGTTGCTCTATTATATTCTTTGCTATAAATAAGCCCAGTCCGCTTTTATTTTTTTGCATCGTTCGTGATTTATCTCCTGTATAAAACATATCAAATATATGTGGTAAATCTTCATCTGCTATGATACTTCCATAATTAATAACTTGGATAATAGCTTCCTGATTTTCTTGAAAAGCACGAATATCAATAAATTCCCCATCGGACCCATACCGATTGGCATTTGTTAGTAAATTTTCAAATACACGAGCTAGTAAATCACCATCCCCTAAAGTCATCAAATTAGATTGGATATCCTGTCGTAAATGTAGAGAACTTTTTTCAAAAATTGGATACATTTCTTCTGCTAATTGATAAAGTAAAGCAGATATATTAATTTTTGTTTTTTCAATAGAATACATATGGTCATTCATTTTTGTTATCTCAAATAATTCATCTAACAGTCTCTCTAAGCGTTGCGATTTATTAAATGCAATTTTTAAGAAATGCCTCTTTTCTTCTTCACCAAGTGTTTTATCCTTTAAGATAATTTCTATATATCCTAAAACAGAGGTGAGCGGTGTTCGTAGATCATGTGCTAAATTCACAATTAAATGATCCTTACTACTTTCTAAGAACTCCCCCTTTTCAATTGCTTCTTTCAGTCTAGCACTAGTCCGATTAATATCGTTTGCTATATCATTAAATTCATCTTTAGACGATAGCTTGACCTGGTAATCAAAATCACCTTGAGCTAATTGCCGAATACCTTTTGAGATTTTATTGAAATACGTTGTATATGGCTTCATTAACATATAGAAAAACAAAAAGGAAAACACAATGAATATGAAAAGAAAGACATATACATCACCAATCGTTCGAATAAATTCACGAATAGCATGCCCAGTGCTACCATAATCAACTGTAGAATAATACTGCTTCGCAAGCATGATAATGAGATATGTTAAAAGACCTGATAATAAACTACTTAAAGCAAACATACCAATTATTTTTGCGCGAAAACTTCTTAACCATTTAACCATCAAATATGTAGCCAACCCCCCATACCGTTTTTATAAACTTATTCTTTCTTTTATCTTCTTTTAATTTTTTTCGTAATGTTCTTATATGAACCATCACTGTATTCGCACCATCATAATAGGTATCTCCCCAAACGATTTGCATAATCTTGTCAACACTATAAACCTTTCTCGGATGCTTTGCTAATAAATATAGAATCTCAAATTCTTTACGGGTTAATTCAACTTTTTCATTTAATAGATAAACTACATGCTCTTCCTTAGAAATAGTTAGTTCACCAAACTCCATATTGGCTGTTGACATTAATTTGGTTTCATTTAATTTTTTGTATCTTCTTAACTGTGCTTGAACGCGTGCCATAAGCTCCATTGGAGAGAATGGTTTAATCATATAGTCGTCACCACCAATAACAAGCCCCTGCACTTTATCGAATTCAGAGGTCTTGGCACTCAAAAAAATAATAGGCATATTATGTTTCTCTCTTATCTGCCTTGTTACTTCATACCCATCCATTTCTGGCATCATAATATCTAGAATCACTAAATCGATAGATTGCTGATCAATCACTTTCATAACTTCTTTTCCGTTATAAACTTTATGGACTTTATATCCTTCCTTCTCTAAATGAATAGCTAATAAATCAGCTATCTCTTTTTCGTCGTCTGCAACGACAATTGAGGATTCGTTCATGTCATTCATCTCTTTCCTTTGAGCATTACCTTTAAATCAGTTTATCTTTCTTTATTATTTTACACGTGCTATCATAAAACACAATTCCTATTAATCTGCTTCAGATTGCTCGTTGTTCCACCTTTTTATAATCACTAAATATTTCATGGTAAGTCATATACAAAAGCATCCTTGCATGCCCTTCCAAGATAAAAGGGGATTCAAGAGCAAAAGTGCAAGCGCCCGATTAGAAGCGTAGCGACTGGATCGAGTCAACGGAGATAAAGGAATCTCGATGTGGTTCGGAGCCATAATGGCTTCGATTAGGGCGATTCGTGAAGTCGCCTCGTTTCTGGGCGCTGGACGGTGGCTCCACACGTCCAGATGGGCAAATTTTATAATTTCCTTAATTTCCCGGACTATAAAAAAACAGCTACCATCCTATAAGGAGAGTAGCTGGTTTTCCTAATATTATCATCTGTCATATAAAATGAAACTTCAATCCGTTTGGGGGTTGTTTATCCCCCAATTTAGTACCACGGGTATGACCTAAAGGCCTTTAAACCTATCGGACATTTACTGGCAGACAATCCCACACTTTACCCATATTGGTTTCCTCTATTGTTTGATCTAACAATTGAGTAGCTGTTTAACAAACAATATTTCTATCCACTAGCTGAATACTCTCCAAAAATATAGGGAAGTACCGTTTTTATGCTTGCTTCATTTCAATTTTTGCAATATCGGTTCGATAAAAGAATCCACCATCCTTCTTTACGCTAGCAAATGCGGTATATGCATTTCTCGCTGCTTCTTCTATCGAGGCTGCAGTTGATCCAGCCAACAGCACACGCCCTCCATCCGAGACAAACACGCCGTCTGCTTGTTTTGTCCCTGCATGAGCGATAAAAGCACGTTCTGTATGCAGCGTAGGTAATTCAACCCCTTTTTGGTAAGCACCTGGATATCCTTCAGAGGCTAAAACAACTCCAACGCAAGCTTTGTTATGCCATTGAAGCTCTGGGTTTCTACCTGCTAGGACATCGAGAACTACTTGAACAAGATCATTTTTTAATAATGGTAGTACAACCTGTGTTTCCGGATCACCAAACCGGGTATTAAACTCAATTACTTTAGGTCCATCTTCTGTATTCATTAAACCCGCATAAAGAATTCCCGTAAAGGCTCTACCTTCTTCTATTAAACCGTCCACTGTTTTCTGTAAAATATGCGTATATGAAAAATCAATATCTGCTTGAGTGAGGTCTGGTACTGGTGAAAAAGCCCCCATCCCCCCTGTATTTGGGCCGTGATCCTGATCATATGCCCGCTTATGATCTCTTGCAGGTACCATTGGATATACCTGATTTTCATGGACAAACGCCATTAGGGAAAATTCTTCCCCTTGAAGAAACTCCTCTATCACAATGGTAGATCCCGCCTCATCAAAGGTTTTTTCTACAAGCATCTCTTCTACAGCAGTAAACGCTTGCTCCTTTGTTTCGGCAACAATAACGCCTTTCCCTGCAGCCAAGCCGTCTGCCTTTATAACAATTGGCGCTCCCTTTTCTGCGATATAGGCTTTTGCTTGTTCAACAGATGTAAAGGACTGATAGGCAGCAGTTGGTATGTCGTATGCTTGCATAAATTGTTTTGCAAATTGCTTACTTCCCTCTAATAATGCCGCTTCTTTCGTCGGTGCAAAAATAGCTAAACCAGCTTCATTAAATTTGTTAGCAATTCCCGCATTCAATGGATTTTCTGGTCCAATGATTGTTAAATCAATCGCTTCCTCTTTTGCAAATGCTAGAAGTCCATCTATATCTAACTCATCAATTGGTATACACGTTGCTTGCTCAGCAATCCCACCGTTTCCAGGGGCTGCATAAATCGCGGAAACACGTTCACTTTCAGCCACTTTCATAATGATGCTATGTTCACGTCCACCTCGACCAACTACTAAAATCTTCATGAAATATCCCCTTCCATTTAATGTTTAAAATGGCGCATCCCTGTATATACCATTGCAATACCGTACTCATTACACACATCAATGGAGTCCTGATCACGCTTAGAACCACCAGGCTGAATAATTGCAGTTATTCCAGCTTTTGCTGCAGCCTCCACCGTATCCGGCATTGGAAAGAATGCATCTGAAGCCATCACTGCACCTTGCGCATGTTCAGCAGCCTGTTCGATAGCAATGCTGGCTGCACCAATTCGATTCATTTGACCAGCTCCAACTCCCACTGTTCGTTTTTCCTTCGCTAAAACAATCGCATTCGATTTCACATGCTTAACAGCCTTCCAAGCAAATAATAAGTCTGCCAGCTCCTTCTCTGTCGGTTCACGAGTAGTAGCAATCGTTAGTTCATCCGGATTAATACGACCGTTATCCTTCGTTTGGATAAGCATGCCACCGTTTACAGATGTAAATGTATGACCTACTTCCTCCGCTGGCTCCACATGGAGTTTTAGCAATCGGATATTTTTTTTCACGGTTAATAAAGCAAGTGCTTCCTCTGTATATCCTGGAGCAATTACAATTTCTAAGAAAATTTTGCTTAGCTTTTCTGCTGTAAGTTGATCGATGACTTGGTTACATGCCACGATTCCTCCAAAAATGGAGATTGGGTCTGCGTCGTATGCACGTTGAAAGGCAGTATCAATCGTATGAGCTACTCCTATTCCACAGGGGTTCATATGTTTTACAGCTACTGCCGCTGGTTCCGTATATTCTGCAAGTATTTCTAATGCGGCATTCGCATCTTGAATATTATTATAAGATAATTCCTTGCCATGAAGCTGTTCTGCGGTTGCTAAACTTCCCTTAACAGGAATCGATCGTTTATAAAATGCAGCGGATTGATGTGGATTTTCCCCATAACGAAGCGTCTGAGCCTTTTCATACGTAATCGTATAGGTTTCTGGAAAATCCTCACCTGTTTCTTCTGTAAAATAACGCGCAATAAGTGCATCATAATTTGCTGTGTGTCGGAAAACCTTTGCAGCCAATTGTTGCCTTTGGTCAACCGTCAACGTATCCTGTTTAATGGCCTGTAATACTTGATTATAATCACTTGGATCAACAACTACCGCCACATCCTTATAATTTTTAGCAGCGGATCTTAGCATGGTAGGACCACCGATATCGATATTTTCAATGATCTCTTCCTTGGTTACGCCTTGTTTTTCTAATGTTTGTTTAAATGGATACAGATTAACAATGACGTAATCTATTGGAGAAATCTTGTTTTCTTCCAGCTGGTTTTGATGCTCTTCATTATCTCGTTTTGCCAGTAATCCTCCATGGATAAACGGATGCAATGTTTTAACACGTCCATTTAATATTTCAGGGAAGCCAGTAATCTGCTCTACAGCAATTGTTGGCACGCCTGCCTCTTGTAAAGCTCGAAGTGTCCCACCTGTAGAAACGGTTTCTACTCCAGCTTCATGAAGTCCTTTAGCAAATTCAATAATGCCTTCTTTATTCGATACACTGATTAATGCACGTTTTTTCATAATTACCCCTCATTCTGTAAAAGTTGATTAATGACCTGTGGATATAATTGATGTTCCACCTGATGAATACGTTCTTCTAACTCCTCTAATGTAGCTGTAGCATCGATATATACTTCCTGCTGTTGAATCATTGGTCCTGTATCAATGCCTTCATCAACAAAATGAATCGTTACCCCTGTTTTTGTTACGCCAGCTTCAAATGCTTGCTTGATAGCATCCTTACCTGGAAAAGCCGGCAATAACGATGGATGTATATTAACGATTTTGTCACGATAAGCAGTGAGCAGCTCAGAACCAACAATTCGCATATAGCCAGCTAGAAATACCCAACTAACAGAAGCCGCCTTTAGCCTATCCGTAATTTCTTGCTCATATGCCTGCTTCGAAGAATAGGATTTTGGGTCAAAAATGAATGTCGCAACTCCATTCGCCTTTGCCTTCTGTATGACTGGAGCATCATGCTTATCGCAAACGAGAAGTACAATGTCACAGGCTAAGCTTTTTGTCTCCATCAATGCTTGAAAATTACTACCTGTACCTGATGCAAATACAGCTACTTTAATACGGCTCATGAACAAAAATGCACTCCTTCTTCCGGAATAACTTTTCCAATCACTGTTGGTAGTTCTCCTTGTATTTCCAATAAACGGAGCACATCACGGACATTCTCTGCTGCAACAACAATAGCCATACCTATTCCCATATTAAATATCCCGTACATGTCTTCTTCGTTGATCTTCCCTTGCGCTTGTAAAAATGGGAAGATTTCTGGCGGCTCCCAAGTGTTACGGTCTATCTCTGCACCTAAACCAGTCGGTAGCATACGTGGGAGGTTTTCATAGAAACCACCGCCCGTTATATGAGAAATACCCTTTATCCTTCCAGAATCTAGCACGTTTTTCATTGATGTAGCATAAATCCTCGTTGGTGTCAGTAATGCTTCTCCTAGGGAGCAACTCAACCCGTAGGTGTTATGAAAATCAAGATCGGCTACAAGCTTACGGACTAATGAGTAGCCATTCGAATGAATGCCGCTAGAGGGAAGACCTATGATGACATCATCTGCTTGAATTGCTTCTCCAGTTACGAGCTTGGACTTTTCAGCAATACCAACAGCAAATCCCGCCAAGTCATACTCACCATCTTGATACATCCCAGGCATTTCAGCAGTCTCACCGCCAATTAAGGAAGCATTCGCCTGAACACAGCCTTCGGCAATCCCCGATACTATTTGTTCCATCTGAACTGGTTCGTTTTTGCCACAAGCAATATAGTCAAGAAAAAATAACGGCTTTGCACCCTGAGCAATAATATCATTTACACACATAGCGACAAGATCTATTCCTACAGAATCATGCTTATTTAATTCAAATGCTAGCTTTAGCTTTGTTCCAACACCATCTGTACCTGATACTAAAACTGGCTCCTCGTAAGCAAAAGAAGTAAGGTCAAACAAACCCCCAAACGAACCAATACCACCAAGTACCTCGGGGCGAGTCGTACGTTGAATATGTTTTTTCATTCTTTCTACGGCTTCATAGCCCTTTTCTACATCTACCCCTGCATCTTTATATACTTCTGACATGAACGCCACTTCCTCTATAGTTTAAGTTAACAACTGGTATAGGCAATTTCTTTTTCCCCTTCTTCTTTAACTGGGTATTTTCCTGTCATACATGCGGTACAAATTCCTTGATGGATCGTTTTATCCTTAAGAACTGCCTTTTCTAATCCCGCTTCTGATAAATAAGCAACACTATCTGCGCCGATTATATTGCTAATTTCAGGAACAGAATGATTGGCTGCAATTAGCTCAACTCTCGTCGACATATCAATACCGTAATAGCAAGGGTTTTGAATCGACGGGGAAGCGATTCGTACATGAACTTCTTTAGCACCAGCTTGTTTCAACATTTGCACAATTCGTTTACTAGTGGTCCCCCTAACTATCGAATCATCAATCATAATTACCCGCTTTCCTTCAATAATGCTGCGAACCGGAGAAAGCTTCATTTTTACCCCTTGCTCTCTCAGTTCCTGTGATGGTTGAATAAATGTTCTACCAACATAGCGATTCTTAATAATCCCCATTTCATAGGGCAGCCCGCTCTCCTCTGCATAACCAATTGCGGCAGAAATACTAGAGTCCGGCACACCTACGACAATATCTGCTTCTACCGGCGACTCTTTAGCCAGTTCCATTCCCATGTTTTTACGAGAAGCATGGACATTGACATGATTAACATCACTATCTGGTCTGGAAAGATAAACATACTCCATTGCACACATCTTACGTTGCTGACGCATAGCAAATCTTATAGATGATAACCCATCATTGCTAATGGTTATTAATTCGCCAGGTAACACTTCCCGCTCAAATGTAGCCCCTATTTGCCCAAATGCACAGGTTTCAGAAGCAACAACATAGGCATCACCTAATCTTCCGATAGATAACGGGCGAATACCTGTCGGATCTAAAGCTACAAACATTTTGTCTTCCTTTAAAATAATATAGGCATATGCACCAACTACTTGATTAAGTGCTTTCGAGATTGTTTCCTCGGTTATTTTATTGCCGCTTCGTTTAATTAAATGAGCAAGAACCTCGGAATCCGAAGAGGTTTGCAAAATACTTCCCTCTGCCTCCAGCTCTCCTCGTAACTTATAGGCATTCATGATATTCCCATTATGTGCTAGCGCCATACTTTCTGTTTGTGAACGAAATAATAGGGGCTGCACATTTTCAAGGACTTTTCCACCTTGCGTGGAATAACGAACATGTCCTACTGCTACGCTTCCAGATAAAGCGGAAAAATCAGCATGTTTAAATACATCGTTTACGAGCCCCATCTCTTTATGAGCCTTAAGGTTCTTGCCATCACTTACTACTACGCCAGCACCTTCCTGACCACGATGCTGCATCGAATGCAAACCATAATAGGTAAGCTCTGCTGCTTTTTCATGACCCCAAATTCCGAATACACCACATTCCTCATTTATGCCTTTGATTTCAGCAAGCATGGAATAGCTCCCTTCCATAAATCTCGTAATTGATGAATTTCCTCTTCTATAACGTTCTTTTCATTCACAGAAATAGATAATGTTTGCTTATCTGTTACCGTACCGATGGCTCGTGCATCCTCAACCAAGTCTAGAAATCTTGCTTTATTTTCTTCCTTGACCGTCACGATAAAGCGTGACTGTGTTTCACTAAATAATGCAACGGTGGCATCCCCTGTCAACTCAATATCAGCACCTAAAAAGGTATTATTAAATAGACTTTCAGCTAAACCGACAGCTAAACCACCTTCTGTCAAATCGTGTGCGGATACAATGACCCCTTCTTGAATTGCTGTTAATAATTGCTCCTGTCTTCTTGCCTCCACCTGTAAGTCAATGGCTGGAGCTTTTCCTTCATATGTTCCTTTAACAAGCTGTTGAAGTTCACTACCACCGAAGGCAATATCCGTTTCGCCAATCATATAAATCGTGTCCCCAGGTGACTGGAAATGACTTGGCGTAATATCCTCTAAAGATTCGTGTAAGCCGACCATACCGACAACCGGCGTTGGAAAAACAGCCTTTCCTTTGGACTGATTATATAGCGATACATTTCCACTAATTACTGGGGTATTCAAGATACGACAAGCCTCGCTCATACCTTCCACACTCTTCTCCATTTGCCAGAATACTTCCGGGTTTGTTGGGTTGCCAAAATTCAACCCATCTGTAAGACCTAAGGGTTTGGCACCAGAACAAACAATATTTCGAGCAGCTTCTGCTACTGCAATCTTCCCACCCACTTCTGGGTCTAAATAAATATAACGGGAATTACAGTCTGTCGTCATCGCCAATGCTTTTTTTGTTCCTTTGATCCGAATAACAGCAGCATCTGATCCTGGAGTGACAACCGTATTTGTTTGAACCATGGAATCATACTGGTCATATACCCATTCTTTTGATGCAATTGTTGGCTGCTGTAATAGTTTTCTCAGCACTTCTGCATGGTTTTCTATCGATGGTATCGCATTTTCCATTTGTTGAAATGCTTGATAGTAGCTAGCTTCTTTTGCTGGTAAATGGTAGACCGGGGCTTCCTCTGCAAGCGCATCCACTGGAATGTCTGCCATCACTTCTCCGTGCTGCTTAATACGAAATATTTTTTCCTCTATTACCTTTCCAACAGCCACTGCCTGCAATCCGTATTTTTGGAATACTTCGATAATTTCCTGTTCACGTCCCTGTTTAACCACTAGTAGCATACGCTCCTGTGATTCAGATAGCATTAACTCATATGCTGACATATGCTGTTCTCGCTGCGGAACTAAATCCAAGTTCATTTCTAATCCTGTTCCAGCCTTACTTGCCATTTCACTCGCAGAAGAAGTTAAACCAGCTGCGCCCATGTCCTGCATTCCAATAAGTGCATCTGAATGAATGACTTCTAAGCAAGCTTCTATTAATAATTTTTCCATAAATGGATCCCCAACTTGTACCGCAGGACGATCCTTTGCTGCATCTTCTCCTAAATCGTCTGAAGCAAAAGTGGCACCGTGAATACCATCTCGACCTGTTGGAGCGCCGGCGTACAATACTGTATTACCAATCCCTTTTGCTATTCCCTTTTGGATATCATCATGATTAATTAATCCTACACACATTGCATTAACGAGCGGATTGTCCTCATAGCTTGTATCAAATTGAACTTCTCCACCAACCGTTGGAACACCGACACAATTCCCATACCCAGCGATGCCATTCACTACTTCGGAGAATAAATACTTTACGCGTTCCGAAGTCAGATTCCCAAAACGTAATGAATTTAATAAAGCAATTGGACGTGCTCCCATGGAAAAAACATCACGAATAATTCCACCGACACCTGTCGCAGCTCCTTGATATGGTTCAACTGCAGAAGGGTGATTATGGCTTTCGATCTTAAACACGACTGCCTGATTATCACCAATATCGATGATTCCAGCCCCCTCACCTGGTCCTTGTAATACATGCGGTGATTTTGTCGGGAACTTTTTTAGTAATGGCTTCGATGTTTTATAGCTACAGTGCTCTGACCACATTACTGAAAATATGCCCGTTTCTGTAAAATTTGGGCGTCGACCTAAAATGGTTTTAACCAATTGGAACTCTTCATCACTTAATCCCATTTCTTTATACAGTTTGTCGCTTTCAATCACTTCTGGACTAATTTCATGCGTTTGCAACATAGGATTCCCTCCAATTCAGCACCATTGATTTGAATAAACGTAAGCCGTCATCACTACCCAATAATGCTTCTACAGCTCGTTCCGGATGTGGCATCATTCCTAATACATTACCTTCTTTGTTACTAATCCCAGCAATATCGGCGACGGAACCATTTGGATTATCTTGATAGGTAAATACAATTTGACCATTTGCCTTCATTGCTTGTAATGTAGCGTCATCACAAAAGTAATTTCCTTCTCCATGCGCAATCGGAAAGCGCACTACTTCCCCTGACGTATATTCTGTAGTGAATAGCGTCCGATTGTTAACAACCTGTAGCTCCTCCTGATGGCACATAAAGGAAAGTTTTTTATTACGAAGTAATGCTCCTGGTAATAACCCAGCTTCTGTTAATATTTGAAATCCATTACAGACTCCTAATACAGGTTTTCCTTTTGCAGCATGCTCTTTGATTTGCTTCATTACATTGGAAGTAGAAGCTACAGCTCCTGAGCGTAAATAATCGCCATACGAAAAACCACCAGGAAGTAGAATAGCATCATAGTTTGTTAGATCACTATTTTCATACCAAACGAGATCTGCCTCTTCTTGAAGTACATCTTTAACGGCATGATACATATCATGATCACAGTTAGAACCCGGAAACATAATTACAGCGAAATTCACGACTGAACAGCCCCCTCCACTTCAAATCGGTAGTCTTCAATAACTGGATTAGCTAGCAACTTTTCGCACATTTCTGTAACGCGTGCCTCGATATCTGCTTCATCTTGAACCTGTAATTCAATTACTTTACCAACACGAGCTTCTTCTATTTCTTGATATCCTAGTGCATGTAATGATTCCTGTATAGCCTTTCCTTGAGGATCTAATACCCCTGACTTTAATGTAATATGGACCTTTACGTTTTTCATTGTTTATCCTCCAGTCGTCGTAAAATCTCTTCATAGACCTCAATTAAATCGCCTGTTCCTTGGCGAAAAACATCCTTATCAAGCTTTTCCTGCGTTGTAATATCCCATAGGCGACATGTATCTGGAGAAATCTCATCAGCTAGGACGATACAGCCACTCGCTAATCTTCCAAACTCAACTTTAAAATCCACTAATGTAATATGAATATCACGAAATATCTTTCTTAGTTCCTCATTAATTTTCAATACCTTCTCTTTTATTTCTTGCAGCTCTGTCCGTGTTACATCTGATAAAATAAAGGCATGCTCATCATTGATTAATGGATCATTTAATTCGTCGTTCTTATAAAACAATTCAACAAGAGGTCGAGCAAATGTCGTTTTTTCCTCTATCCCTAGTCGTTTCGTAATGCTGCCTGCAGCAACATTACGAACAACTACTTCTAATGGGATAATTTCTGTTTGATGAACCAACTGTTCTGTCTCCGTTAATCGTTCAATAAAATGCGTCTCCACACCCTTATCATGAAGTAAAGAAAATATTCGTGAGGAAATTTCATTATTTAGTCTTCCCTTACCAGAAAAACTCGATTTTTTTTCACCATTAAACGCTGTAGCATCATTCTTGTAGGCTAAAACTAACTTGCCAGTTCTATCTTTTGCTTGATAAACCTTCTTCGCCTTACCTTCATATAACAATGCTTCCTTCATATAAATTCCACCTCACGCTAAGCCGATTCGGTCAAAGATAACATCGACATTTTTTAAATGGTACGTATAGTCAAAGCAATCATCAATTTCTGCTTGTGATAATGCGTCCGTAATTTGTTCATCTGCCTCTACTAACTGTTTAAAGTGAGTCGCTGTTTCCCAAGCTTGCATCGCCTTCGGCTGTACTATATCATAAGCAGTTTCGCGCGCCATTCCTTTGTCAATTAGAGCTAGGAGAACCCGTTGAGAGAAAATAACGCCATAGGTTTTATCGATGTTTCGTTTCATATTTTCAGGGAACACCGTTAGATTCTTAACGATGTTTGCAAAACGATTAAGCATATAGTTTAACGCAATTGTTGCATCTGGTAGAATGACACGTTCTGCTGAAGAATGAGAAATATCTCGCTCATGCCATAATGATACATTTTCATAGGCTGTCATCATGTAGCCACGTACGACTCTTGCCATTCCTGTCATATTCTCTGACCCGATTGGATTACGTTTATGCGGCATAGCCGATGATCCCTTTTGCCCTTTCGCGAAGAATTCTTCTACTTCTCGTGTTTCTGTTTTTTGCAATCCACGAATTTCGGTTGCGAATTTCTCTACCGATGTCGCGATAAGCGCAAGTGCAGATAAATAAGCTGCATGACGGTCACGTTGCAATGTTTGAGTAGAAACGGGTGCTGGCGTAATTCCTAACTTCTCACAAACATATCGCTCCACAAATGGATCAATATTTGCATATGTTCCTACTGCTCCTGATAGCTTTCCAAATTCAATATTGTGAGCGGCTGCTTCGAAACGTTCTAAATTACGTTTCATTTCTTCGTACCAAAGCGCAAGCTTCAAACCAAATGTTGTTGGTTCTGCATGTACGCCATGGGTTCTTCCCATCATCACCGTATGCTTATGTTCCATAGCCTTATTTTTCAAGATCTCAATAAACCGATGCAAGTCCTTCCGAATAATTTCATTGGCCTGTTTTACGATATACGAAAGTGCTGTATCAACAACATCCGTTGATGTCAGTCCATAATGCACCCATTTTCTTTCCTCACCCAGCGTTTCCGATACAGCACGTGTAAAAGCGACAACATCGTGTCTTGTATCCTTTTCAATTTCATAAATTCGATGGATATCAAAGGATGCATTGTCCCGTAGCTTTTTCACATCTTCTTTAGGAATAACACCTAGCTCACTCCATGCCTCACATGCTAGGATTTCAACTTCAAGCCATGCTTTAAATTTATTTTCCTCTGTCCAAATCGATCCCATTTCTTCCCTTGTATAACGCTCAATCATTGTTTGGCCTCCTCAAATGTCTGAATATGTTTGTTTACTTTATCCATTGTAGCCCCAATAAATGTAATATGTCCCATTTTTCGTTTCGTTTTAGCTTCCGCTTTTCCATATAAATGAACAAAACCAGAGGTATTTTTTGCCATCGCTTGTAAAACAGATTCCAAGTCTTCACCTAATACATTGATCATGACCGCTGGCTCTAGTAAATTTACTTCCATTAAAGGAAGGCCACATATGGCACGAATATGCTGTGTAAATTGTGAAACATTACAAGCCTCAATCGTATAATGCCCAGAATTATGAGGACGAGGAGCCATTTCATTTAGATAGATACGATCTCCTTTCACAAACAGTTCCACCGCAAAGGTACCTACTATCTTCATATGTTCAGCAAGCTTCTCTACTGCCCGAAAAGCTTCTTTTTCCAGTAGTTCATTAATGCTCGCTGGAACCATTGTTTTGAATAATACATGGTCTTTATGTTCATTCTCAGCAACTGGGAAAAATGTAATTTCGCCAGATTGTGCACGTGTAAAGATAACCGATACTTCTTTATCAAAGGTAATCCATTCTTCTACGATGCAATGGGAATGATCCTGGGCAAATTGAACGGCTGTAGCTATGTCTGAACGAGCATCTATTTTAAGTTGGCCTTTTCCGTCATAACCACCACGACACGTCTTGATTACAGCGGGTAATGGAAAATCTCTTAGTATTTCTTCACATTCAGCTCCACTGTTTACAATAGCAAATTCGGGAACAGGTAAATCAGCTGCCTTTATTAGCTTTTTCTCTTTCTCCCGATTTTGAGTAATTTCGAGAGCAAACGCACCCTGTGGCAGCTTTCCTTCTTTCTCTATGTAAGCTGCAGCTTGTAAATCAACATTTTCAAATTCATATGTGACCACATCGCTAAGAGCTGTCAATTGTTGGATAGCATTCATATCCTCATATGGTGCAATAATTTGATGGTCTGCGACCTGTGCAGCCGGACAGTCTACGGTAGGATCTAATACATTCACACGATAACCCATATACTTTGCTGCAATTGCCATCATACGTCCTAGCTGACCTCCACCAATAATCCCAATTGTTTGTCCGGGTAACACAATGCTGTTATTTTTTCGCAAGGTCTTCCCTCATTTCTCCAACGTTATCCTTCATTTGGTCACGGTACGTTTCTAACTTCGCTGCAACGTATGCATCGAATGTACCTAAGATTTGTGCTGCAAGAATCCCGGCATTTTTTGCTCCTGCCTTCCCAATCGCTACAGTTGCAGTAGGCACTCCGCCTGGCATTTGTACGATCGAAAGAAGTGAATCCAATCCGTTCAACGCTTTACTTTGAACAGGAACACCAATTACAGGAAGTGTCGTCTGAGCTGCCACCATTCCAGGTAAATGGGCTGCTCCTCCTGCGCCGGCAATAATAACTTTTAGTCCACGTTCTCTGGCTGATTTTGCATATGCAAACATTTCATCAGGTGTACGATGTGCAGAAATAATATCTTTGCTATACGGAATTTGTAGTTCATCTAGAATAGCACAAGCATGCTTCATTGTTTCCCAATCCGATATACTGCCCATGATTACGCCAACCATTACTGTGAAATCCCCCTCGTTTATCAAATTATCTCCTAGTTTAAGTTTACCCTTTGCTAATTAATAAGAAAAATTGAGCAAAATTCGCTCAGTCCTTATCACTACATGCTCAGATTTACGCTTCCTCTAGTAGCTATTATGGAATAATAGCAACTGCTTGACCACCACTCCGGCTGCCCACTTCCCTTTCCGTGGGGTTTGTCCTTCAGCTAACTTTTTTAGCAAAACCCGCTCAAAAAAGTGGATCTTCAGGTCAAACATTTCAAAATAACTACTTGGCTTAACGCAGTCATTACACTGATTTTATACTTTCTTAACTTAGAACAAAAGCGCAAGCGCCCAATTAGAAACAAAGCGACTGAAGCGAGTCAACGGTGATAAAGGAACAGGTGAGCTCGCGAGCCGATGACAACTTATCCGTAGGACGATTCGTAAAGTCGCCTCGTTTCTGGAAGTTGGAGCTGGACGCGACTCAACACGCCAAGATTTACCCACAGGCTCAACTTTTATAACTTCCTTGACTACGAAAAAAGTCTATTCATCTTCATCTCAAGCCAATGAGAGAAGAAGAATAGACCTGTAATTTCAACCATTCAAACAGATCATTGCTTACACAACGATTCAACTTCCCTCATAGTCCAGTCATTTACGGTGCTGGGTAGAAACTTCTGAGCCTTATTCTCAGGTATATATGAGGAACCGATATTGATTTGTCGGTTTAAGAATAACAAGGAAAAACGGAAATGTCAACAAAATAACGAACGATTATTAAATAATTTAAATTAATGTTCGGTTTTTAGTATATTCCCTAAAACAATACGATTCATTTATACTCAAACATGGACATGTGAGCTTAGTTATTGAAGTTTTACTTCTGTCATCAACTATTCTATGCGACTTATTAATAGACGATCCAACCCAAAAGGAAAAATGCTATGTGTGCACAACGATACATCATACGTTATTCTTAAGATCTACTCTTTCCTCATTGATTCTGTTGGTTTGGATGTTTCCGTAGCTTGCTTCGTAGTACCATTGCTACTCTCTGCTTTTTTCTTCGGATTCATAAGTCTACCTTTACGCACCTGTTTCACCCAGAATCCACCATAGATTTGCTTTGGTTCATATGCAATGATAAAAGCTTTCGGATCTATTTGTTTAATGGTTTCATACAATCTTAATTCATATTTTCTTGGTGTTAAGATTTGCATTGATAATCTGTCTCCATCCATACCATAAGCATACCAGCTTGTTACCCCATAGCCTTTATCTCTTAATTGCTTCGTAAATTGAATATCTGGATCGGAGGATATCACATTGACTGTAATATATCCAAGTGCTAGTTTTTCTTCAATTTTTGACCCGCAGACTACACCAATCCCAAAACCAATGGCATAGGCTAACAGATTTTGAATTTCGTTTAAATTATCTAAAACAAGACCCAAGCCAAATACATAAATAACCACTTCAAACATGCTTACAAATGCAGCAATATACCTTCTGCCTTTTAACGTTAGAATCATTCGTATTGTGGAAAGCGATACATACACAATATTGATAACTAATATAATTCCAACCATTACGAGTGCATTGCTAATCAAATAAAACCCTCCTAAACCTATATCCTAAGCATACCTTATTTTCTTATCATATGACATTCTATATCATTCATGTTTGTTTCACTCATTTATATTATTCCGCATAGGCTAATGTAAGAACATGGGCGCTGCGTCTGCATAGTAATTTGGGACGTAGCTAGACATTTCATTACACATACTTTTTAAACATGAAGCGAGGTGAAGTTATGGATCCTTTTCAACAAATGACGGATTGGAAAAAGAACATGGATCACTTTTTTGGCGAAAACTTTTGGAATGAATTTGAAGGTATTATAAAACCTACTATTCCACAAATTAATCTTTATCAAACAGATCATGAATTATTTTGTGTTGCTAACATCCCAGGGCTAGTTGACTTAGATAAGCTTGATGTTTATGTTGATTATTCCACATTGGAGCTTCGAGGAACAATTGATATTGATAATTCCTTTGGTATTAAAATAAAAGAGGAAATACTACAGGGCGTTTTCGAAAGAAGAATCTCTCTTCCTTTTCCAGTTCGTTCAGATAAAATAAAAGCAACGTATAAAAACGGTCTCGTATTCATCCAACTACATCGGCTTATTTCCGAGACAAGTAGGAAAAACAGAGTAAATGTCCATGTGCTGGAAGATAATTAGATCACATAATGAAAGATTACTAATTTAGCATGAAAATGCCACACTTTTATCATTAAAGTCACCGATAAAAGTGTGGCATTTCAACATGAATTACTGATTCGGACCAAATACTCGTTTATCAACGGAAGAAGGTATTCCCCTTAATCGCTTATATAATGTTTTCTTCCAATTTTCCGCAAGTAAATCACATTGAGCAAGATCATCCGCAGCTCGTAGATCTTCTTTATATACATGCATAATTTCATTACAAGCTGCAATAGACCATTGTGGATATGGTCGTTCTATTAATTCCATATCACTACCAGCCTGGATAAAGCCCTCTTGCAATACTCGAAAGTACCAGCCTGTTCGCCCACTATGTTGAATTCGCAAGGCAAAATCTTTAACTTGAAAGCGACGCGCCGGCTTCCAGCAAGGTTGACGTGGCTGTGATACTTGCAGAATAACATCTCCTACTTTATATGTATCGCCAATAAATACGGAAAATTCATCCATTTCCAATACCGAAAAATTCTCTCCCATCGCACCTGCTTCGATTGTATTTATTTGTAAATCCTCTTGCCAAAATTGGTAATGTTTAATTGGATAAGCAAAAACAGCTTTTTCAGGTCCTCCATGATTTTTCTTATCAGCGACTTCATCTCCTGCTAATCCCGTCTTTCCTAACCAAACCTTCTGATCGATGGGTTCCTTAAACATACCGCTCTGCCAAGATCGTTCCGCCCAATTACTAGCATCAGCGGTACCAAGCTCCCTTACTTTTCCAGTAAAAAGTTTATGAATATATGGTTCTTCCATTCTATCACCCACTTGTTAAATATGGTATAGTAACTTTATTCTACTTAAAATACGTCCACTTGGGAATAGAAATGATGAAAGAGGGATATAGATGTCAAACAAACAACAGGCGACTTTTGCAGGAGGATGCTTCTGGTGTATGGTAAAGCCATTCGATCAATGGAAAGGTGTTGACCAAGTAATTTCCGGTTATACAGGTGGTCATCTTCCTAATCCTACATACGAAGATGTAAAGGCAGGAGATTCCGGTCATTATGAAGCAGTACAAATAACGTTTGACCCATCTATTATTAGCTATCAAACCATTTTAGATGTATACTGGCAGCAAATTGACCCCACTGATGATGGAGGACAATTTCATGATCGTGGAGATTCCTATCGTACAGCTATCTTTTATCATAATGAAGAACAAAAGAAGGCTGCGGAGGCGTCGAAACAAAAGCTATCTAAAAGTGGGAAATTTAATAAACCGATTGTAACCAAATTACTTCCTGCATCTAGCTTTTACGCAGCGGAAGATTACCATCAAGATTATTACCGGAAAAATGAGACTGCATATAAGGAAGACCGTTTAAAATCAGGAAGAGATGAATTTATAGAGCATGTTTGGAGAAAGTAATTGTTTTATTCCCCAACAAATTCGTCCACGTTGTAAATGATTCATTATGCTTTATTCAAGTCAGGAGAGAGATCGTTGTCTAATTCACATTCGTTAACACCATTAAAAATGTTATTGTTTGCCTTTCATGCGACAAATACAATTATTTTGAGTTACTTACCTTTATATCTAAAATACAAGGGATTAAACGGTACTGAAATTGGTTATGTATTAGCTGTTGGACCACTAGCATCTATCTTTGCTCAGCCATTTTGGGGATATATGAGTGATAAACACAAAACCGTTAAACGAATTATCCAGATTTGCATTATTGGCCTGCTCGTTACCAGTATTCTATTCTTTCAAATGGATACGTTACTAGCCATTCTATTAATGGGTGCAATCTTTTATTTTTTCGTTACACCAATTGGTGCGCTCGGAGATAGCTTAGCCCAGCGCAGAGCAGATGAACTCGGAGTGTCCTTTGGTACGATCCGCTGGTGGGGCTCAGTTGGTTTTGCTACTTCTTCTCTTATTATTGGAGAAATTCTCACTAGAGTTGGAATTCAATACATGATTATTCCTTATTTATTTTTTGGAATGGTTGCATTAATCGTTACGTTTAAACTAACTGATGTAAAGGTTGAATCTGATCCAATCCAACTGAAGGATGTTAGCGAAATAGTCAAAAGTAAGCCTTTTGTTATCTTCCTTCTATTTATTATGTTTTTGAGCATTACACACCGTGCCAATGATAGCTTCATTGGGTTATATATAGAACAGCTAGGCGGTAGTGAAGGATTAGTTGGTGTAGCATGGTTTGTTGGAGTAGTGACAGAAGCCATTGTCTTCGCAACTGCTGGCTTCTGGTTCCGAAAGTATCATCCACTTGTATTTGTTATCATTGCAGGAATCTTATATAGCATTCGTTGGTTTATTTACGGTGCTGCT
Source organism: Virgibacillus sp. M23 (assembly GCF_034190895.1). Classification (NCBI taxonomy): domain Bacteria; kingdom Bacillati; phylum Bacillota; class Bacilli; order Caryophanales; family Bacillaceae; genus Virgibacillus; species Virgibacillus sp. M23. The sequence goes on from NZ_JAWDHA010000008.1 coordinate 65,384, forward strand.
GACAGCCCGATCCAGATTATCAGCCTACAATTTTTGCATGGATTAACGTTCGGTACCTTTTACTTAGCATCCTTTAATTATATCTCTAGGCTCATACCAAAATTATTACAATCTACAGGTCACCTTGTCTTTTTTGCAACTTTCTTTGGGTTATCAGGAATTATCGGTTCACTACTTGGAGGTGCCATCATCGATTCTTCAGGCGGTGGAACATTATATTTCGGAATGGGCTGTCTAGCATTAATAGGTACTATTCTCATTACGCTTTATCATATCATGCCATTTGGAAAAGAAGCCTATGTTCATCAACAAGATCGTTAGCATTACACAATGCTACGTTTACATGAACCGCTGAAAATCAAAAAAGAAGCTTTGGAGAAATGATACGCTCCCCTTTAGACAGTATAAAAAATATAATCTGTCTTAAGAGGAGCTTTTCTATGCAAAAAAACACATAGTTTTACGTTCATACAGAAAGTACTAACAGCTTATGAGAATCGGATCGCCCATTTTTCCACAGGAATCATTCGCCATCTTTCATCGCAAAGACTGAGACTGGGACAAAACACAACTTCTTTACTCAAAATACGAATAATCATGTTATCAATAGGAGTAATATCGCCGCACCGTGAAACTATACGCACTTTCCGCGGGCACACCTCAGCTAACTTGGTAAAGAAAAACACGTTACCAAGTGGATCTTCGGATACGTGCTGTTCCCGCCGGAATCTCGCTTATTTCAGGTGCTAAACGAATGATTTCGACCAAAAAACGAACGATAATTAATTACAACTAATTATCATTCGTTTTTTATCATTTCTTCATTCTTTTGTCTCAGGCTCAGCCTACCCGTGAGTAGTGAGTAATGCTTGTAAACACAAGAGTTTCTCTACAAGCTAAGGAGCTGTCCCAAACGAACAGCTCCTTAGCTACATCTGGAATACACCCGCGCTCCTCGTGGAAAAATCCGTCTGTACAAATACGTACAGAAACACCGAATTCACGCTATTACACTTCCCACAGCATTCACTTGTATTCCAATTTTTTATTTGAATAATCCTATCCTTATTATAAATTAACTTAAGAAAATAAAATACAGAATAAAAATAATAAATAGGAAGTACATAACTGGATGTATTTCTTTGGCACGCCCTTTAAGAAGCATCGTAATCGGATAGAAAATAAAGCCAATAGCTATACCAGTTGCGATACTATACGTTAGCGGCATTGCAATCACAATGAGGAATGCCGGTACTGCAATTTCAAATTGATCCCATTCAATATCCTTTAACGCAGAAGACATGAGCACACCAACGATGATTAATGCTGGTGCTGTAACCTCTGATGTAACGACACTTAGTAAAGGCGAGAAAAACAATGCCAATAGGAAAAATAATGCCGTCACAACAGCTGTGAAACCAGAGCGACCCCCAGCTCCTACTCCTGCTGTTGACTCAACATAAGATGTAGTCGTTGAAGTACCAACTGTGGCTCCTACAACCGTCGCTGCTGAATCTGCAAATAACGCCTTACCAGCACGTGGCAATTTATTATCCTTCATTAATCCAGCTTGATTTGCTACAGCAACTAAAGTTCCAGCAGTATCAAAAAAGTCAACAAATAGAAACGTTAAAATCACAACTAGCATCTGTAGTGTAAAAATATCCCCGAAATGTGCAAAGGCTTGACCAAACGTTGGGGCAAGGCTTGGCACATGACCAACGATACCATCAATTCCCGTCGGAGGTGCAATCAGTCCAACAACCATCCCAGCAATAGCTGTAATAATCATTCCATAGAAGATCCCACCTCTTATACCAATAGCCATTAGGATTACAGATACGACAATCCCAAATACAGCCAGTAAGACGGTTGGAGAAGTTAAATCACCTAATGCTAGTAAGGTTGCCTCATTACCAACTATAATACCTGAGTTTTGAAAACCGATAAAAGCAATGAAAAAACCTATACCAGCTCCAACAGCTAATTTTAAGTTCGCCGGGATGGCATTAATAATTTTTTCGCGGAGTCCTGTTAACGTAAGTACAATAAAAATAAGTCCAGATGCCAGCACTCCCGCAAGTGCAGTTTCCCATGGAACCCCATAACCAAGAACAACTGTATACGCAAAGAATGCATTTAAGCCCATTCCAGGCGCTAATGCTATTGGATATTTAGCTATAATTCCCATAAACAACGATCCTACTGCTGCTGCAATTGCAGTAGCAGCAAACACAGCATCCTGATCCATACGTGTTACGCCATCAGGTAATTCTTCAATCCCAACAAGAGCTAACGTAGAGGGATTTACAAAGAGGATATATGCCATGGCCAAGAAAGTCGTTAGTCCTGCCATAAATTCTGTACGATAATTCGTACGTAACTCCTCAAAACGAAAAAACTTCTTCACAATTCTTCCCCCTTCATATACTGACAAATTAATGGGGTTGACCACTCCTGCAATCACCATACACGTTTCATGAAAAGGTGAAGACAACAAAAAAGCGCTCTATCATCATATGACCAAATGAGCGCTCTTTTACTATGCAAAATGCAATGAATGTTTTTCTTAAAATAACAAAAATAATCGTAGAATAAGTTCTTCATTCATAAACATTTTGCGTAGTCAGACCATTTACGGCGGTCTGGTAGAAACTCTGGGCCATATCCCCGAAATTATACGCATTTATCATTAAAACCTAGGATAATCATACGATCAATTTCAATAAATGTCAACAAAATGCGAACGTTAATAATTTCCAGACATCTTTCGTTCGATTATTCAAATTCAAGCATGCAGATGATGTTAAAACACTATCATGTCAATTTTCTCATCTACCATTACTATTAGACTGATGGAACTTATTTTTTATTGCTTGGTTACCATTAAATAAGATCGATTTAATATATCTTCTGCATGCTTCACCCGCTCTGCTGTCGGTGGTTCGACACCTTCAAGCGGATAAGCAAGACCAAGGTTTTCCCATTTGTATACACCTAACTTATGATAAGGCAATACTTCAATTTTTTCCACATTATTTAAAGTGGCAATAAAATCAGACAACCGCTGCAAATATTCATCATTATCACTACCACCAGGTACCAAAACGTGACGAATCCAGACAGGGATATTCTTTTGATCTAAATATCTGGCCATATCAATAATGTGTTCATTTGACATGCCAGTCAATTCTTTATGCTCGACTGGATCAATATGCTTTAAATCTAATAAAATTAAGTCTGTTACCTCTAATAATTTATCTAAAGTCTCTAAAAAGCGTGGAGAGCGACTAAAGCAGCCAGCGGAACTATCAATAGTAGTGTGTATACCTAGCTTTTTTAGCTCCGTAAATAATTCAACTAAAAAGTCAGCTTGAATTAACGGCTCTCCACCACTTACAGTTACTCCGCCATTAGTAGCTTGGAAGAATGGGAGATAATCTTTAATGTCTTTTACTAATTCTTCTACTGACATTTCTTTTCCATCTCCCATTTTCCACGTGTCTGGATTATGACAAAATTTACAACGTAATAAGCACCCTTGTGTAAATATTACATACCGTAGACCAGGTCCATCAACGGTACCACACGTTTCTATTGAATGAATTCGTCCGTTCATCTTACTCGCCCTCCTTGCTAGATTTAAAAGGGGCTGGGACAAAAAGTTCGCATGAAGGGGGGAAACGAACAATTAGAAATGATGATACGTGCAACGACACTGCTCCAGAAATATACGCCGCTTTCCGTGGACGGCAAAACACACGGAGTGGTTCACCAATCGGGGGTGTCTACACATATTCTGGATGCTCGTCTTTTAAATGAACCATTTCAGCTATGTCCCAACCTCTTTACCACAGCCCTCACCATCTGTAATCCTACAGTAAGGGAAGCCTCACTTTATCTTACATACTTTCATGGAACGTACGATGAATTACATCCATTTGTTGTTCTCTTGTTAATTTAATGAAGTTAACTGCGTATCCAGATACACGGATAGTTAACTGTGGATATTCTTCTGGATGTTCCATTGCTGCCAGTAATGTTTCTCGATCAAACACGTTAACATTTAAGTGGTGACCGTGCTTTACAGCATAACCATCTAACATACCAACTAAGTTTGCTTTTCTAGTTTCTTCATCTTTACCTAATGCTTTTGGCACGATCGAGAATGTATTAGAAATTCCATCCATGGAATATTCATATGGCATTTTAGCGACTGAGCTTAAAGAAGCGAGAGAACCGTTTTTATCGCGACCGTGAAGTGGGTTAGCACCTGGCGCAAATGGTTCACCTGCTTTACGCCCGTCTGGTGTATTTCCAGTTTTCTTACCATATACAACATTAGAAGTAATCGTAAGAATAGACTGCGTATGAACAGAATTTCGATAGGTATGATGTTTTTTGATTTTGTTCATAAATGTTTTCACTACATCTACCGCAATTTCGTCTACGCGATCATCATTGTTACCATATTTAGGGAAGTCTCCTTCGATTTCGTAATCAACGACAATACCATCTTGATCGCGAATCGCTTTCACTTGTGCATATTTAATAGCACTTAATGAATCAGCAACAACTGAAAGTCCAGCAATACCACATGCCATCGTACGTAATACCTCGCGATCATGTAGTGCCATCTCAATTCGTTCATAGCTATACCTATCGTGCATATAGTGAATGATATTTAACGCATTTACATATAGCCCTGATAACCAATCTAAGATGGTATCATATTTTTCTCTTACTTCCTTATAGTCAAGATAATCTGAAGTGATTGGTGCATAATTTGGAGCTACTTGTATTTTTAATTTTTCATCTACTCCGCCGTTAATGGCATAAAGCAGTGCTTTTGCAAGATTTGCACGTGCACCAAAGAACTGCATTTGCTTACCGATACGCATAGCAGATACACAGCATGCTATACCATAATCATCACCATAATGTTCGCGCATTAAATCATCATTTTCATACTGAATGGAACTAGTTTTGATAGACATATTAGCACAGTATTTTTTGTAGTTATCAGGTAATTTAGTAGACCATAGTACAGTTAAATTTGGTTCTGGTGCTGGTCCTAAATTATCTAATGTGTGTAAGAATCGATAAGAGTTCTTTGTAACTAGCGGGCGACCGTCTTCCGCGATACCTGCTAATGACTCTGTGACCCAAGTTGGATCTCCACTGAACAATTCATTATATTCAGGTGTTCTTGCAAATTTCACCAGGCGTAGCTTCATAACAAAATGATCTACCAATTCTTGAGCTTCTTCTTCTGTTATAACACCATTTTTAATATCTCTCTCTATATAAATATCTAGGAATGTAGATACACGACCAAGACTCATAGCAGCACCATTCTGTTCTTTAATAGCAGCAAGATAACCAAAATATAACCATTGGAAAGCTTCTTGTGCAGTTATTGCCGGTTTTGCAATATCAAAACCGTATGCTTTACCAAGTTGTTTTAATTCCTGTAAGGCGCGAATTTGCTCTGAAGTTTCTTCACGATCACGGATAACATCATCTGTCATGGTTCCATTACCAATTAAATCAAGTTCTTTTTTCTTCTCCGCAATTAAGTGATCCACACCATATAATGCAACACGACGATAGTCACCGATGATACGTCCACGTCCATATGCATCAGGCAAACCAGTTACAATTCCAGCTTTTCTTGCTGTTCTAATTTCTGGTGTATATGCATCGAATACACCTTGATTATGCGTTTTTCGGTAATCGGTAAATGTTTTTACTACTTCATCATCAATTTTATATCCATACGATTCTGCAGCAGCTACTGCCATACGAATACCACCAAAGGGTTGTAAAGAACGTTTGAAGGGTTCATCTGTTTGGACACCAACTATTTTTTCTTGGTCTCTGTCCAGATACCCTGCGCCATGTGAAATAATGGTAGATACGATCTTCGTATCTAAATCATATACTCCCCCGTTTTCGCGTTCTTTTTTGGTTAATTCCATTACTTTGTCCCATAATGCTTTTGTAGCATCAGTAGGAGCTGCTAAAAATGCTTCATTTCCTTCATACAACGTAAAATTCTTCAAAATAAAATCTCTGACATCAATTTCCTTTTGCCATCTACCTTCACGGAAGCCATCCCAAGGAACTCTTTGTGTAACTTCTTCTGCTACTTTCATTTCCTATACCTCCTCAATGATTCTATTTGTGAAATATTTCACAAATATATCTTAATTTAATTTTATACCTTTTCGTACATAAAAAAAAGTGAAAAACATCACATTTTTGACCTGTTATAATCAAAGTTCTAAAAATGTTCAAATTCTAGCATAAGCAAATATGCCAATAAAACACATGATAAGTACACCTATAAAATATTGATATAGTAATGATTCAATCTAATTACAAAAGGATTTATATTAATGTGTAGCTGGACTGAAATACACTGTTTAAATATTTCTCACTTTAAAACTAATACAGATAGAGTTAAACTTCCATCCGGTTTTTACTGAAATATATACGTACAAAGGCTTCATTCGCCACGTCCTGTGGCAACGCCTTTGTGACCTACTTCCGTGTAGGCCCGAATCAATCGGACATTTACTGACAGTTGGACCCACTACTTATCCATACTTGGATTCTCCTCATTGCTTGAGGTGGGGGCTTACTGCCAGTTACATGCGGGATCAATATAACTGATTCTTTTACTGGAAAGCGATTAAAGATGTCACATAATCATGTTTGTATTCCTCTTCCAAAAAGAATCCTTCTGTCTATATGTGATTTTTTCACATTTTTATCACAAATCCGTTATTTTGTAATCCTAAATAGATGTTATGATGAAATCAGAAAATGCGAAGGGGGGATAAAATATGATTCTAAATGAGTGGAAAGAGTTTAGCACAGACGCTGAATCTTACACACAAGAACGCTTTGAACAACAAGTCGGTGATGCATTTGAAGCTATGTGTTTTGAAGAAAATCAAGACACACCAAATTATATTTGGACGAAGCATTATGTTGTGGTAATCAAGCCAAACACGCGTATTTTTAAAGATATTTCTTTTGTCAAAGTACCCCGTAATCCGTCAGTAATGCATTAATTTTTTTTGAGATAACATGCTCAGTATTTCACATATAAAATTAGGAGGTATTCTAATGGTTACAACATTAGAAGAAAAACAAGCAACAACTGTTACAGAGAGCATTGACAAATTAGTAAAAAATGCACAAGAAGCACTAACAGAAATGAAAAATCTAGATCAAAAACGAATTGATAACATCGTTAAGGAAATGGCGCTTGCAGGATTAGACCAACATATGCAACTTGCGAAATTAGCTGTTGAAGAAACTGGACGTGGTATATATGAAGATAAAATCATTAAAAATATTTTCGCAACCGAATATGTGTATCATAATATAAAATATGATAAAACAGTTGGTGTAATTAGCGAGAACGACCATGAAGGTATAGTAGAAATCGCTGAACCAATTGGTGTTATTGCTGGGATAACACCAGTAACTAACCCAACTTCAACAACATTATTTAAATCCATTATTTCTATTAAAACAGGAAATCCTATTATTTTTGCTTTCCACCCATCTGCACAAAAATGCAGCTCCACTGCAGCTAAGGTTGTGTATGATGCAGCAGTAAAAGCTGGTGCACCCCAAAATTGTATTCAATGGGTTGAAAATCCATCTATTGAGGGGACACAAACATTAATGAAGCATGATGGTATAGCAACTATTTTGGCAACAGGTGGGCCTGGAATGGTTAAATCAGCATACAGCTCTGGTAAACCTGCTTTAGGTGTAGGTCCTGGTAACGTTCCTTGCTATATCGAAAAGTCCGTTAATGTTAAACGTGCTGTAAATGATGTTATTCTTTCCAAAACATTTGACAATGGTATGATTTGTGCATCAGAACAAGCAATTATTGTTGATAAAGAAATCTACAATCAAGTAAAACAAGAAATGATTGATAACAAGGTTTACTTTTTAAGCCCTACCGAAAAAGCAAAAGTAGAAAAACTTGTTATTAACGACAAATGCACCGTTAACCCTTCCATTGTTGGTATGGAGCCTGTAAAAATTGCTGAAATGGCAGGCGTTAAAGTACCTGAAGATACAAAAATTCTTGTAGCTGAATTAACAGGTGTTGGACCGGACCATCCACTTTCTCATGAAAAATTAAGTCCAGTACTCGCAGCTTATAAAGTAAACAATAACGAAGAAGGATTTAAACGTGCAGAAGAAATGCTTGAATTTGGTGGTTTAGGACACTCTGCAGTTATTCATTCTGAAAATAAAGAAACCATAGATGCGTTTGGGAGAAGAATGAAAGCAGGACGTATTATTGTCAATGCTCCTTCTTCTCAAGGTGCAATTGGTGACATCTACAATGCTTATTTGCCATCTTTAACACTTGGATGTGGTTCTTATGGCGGAAACTCTGTATCGACAAACGTAGGGGCAACGCATTTAATTAACATAAAAAAAATGGCGAGAAGGAATGTTAATATGCAATGGTTCAAAATTCCACCAAAAGTTTATTTTGAAAAGAATGCAGTACAGTATTTAGCAAAAATGCCTGGGATCTCTAAAGCATTTATCGTAACAGATCCCATGATGGTTAAATTAGGATATGTTGATAAAGTCCTATATCACTTACGTAAACGTTCAGATTATGTACACTGCGAAATTTTCTCTGATGTAGAACCAGATCCATCAAAAGACACGGTTATACGTGGTGCTACTGCAATGGATAACTTCCAACCAGATGTAATTATTGCGCTTGGTGGTGGATCAGCAATGGATGCGGCCAAAGGAATGTGGTTATTCCATGAATATCCAGAAACAGACTTTAATGGTTTAAAACAAAAGTTCTTAGATATCCGTAAACGTGCATACAAATATCCAGAACTAGGTCAACGTGCACAATTTGTTGCAATTCCTACCACTTCTGGTACTGGATCTGAAGTCACCTCTTTCTCTGTTATTACAGATAAAGAAAACAATGTAAAATATCCGTTAGCAGATTATGAATTAACACCAGACGTAGCCATTGTTGATCCACAATTTGTGATGACTGTTCCTAAAACAGTAACAGCTGACACTGGGATGGACGTTTTAACACACGCGATCGAAGCTTACGTTTCTAATATGGCAAATGACTACACAGATGGGCTCGCAATTAAAGCCATTCAGCTTGTCTTTGATTATTTACCACAAGCTTATCGAGATGGTAACAATGCATTAGCAAGAGAAAAAGTGCACAACGCTTCTACCATTGCTGGAATGGCATTTGCAAATGCATTCTTAGGTATTAACCATAGTCTTGCACACAAACTAGGGGCAGAATTCCATATTGCGCATGGTCGTGCCAATGCGATACTTTTGCCGCATGTTATTCGCTATAATGCGAAAAAACCAACGAAGTTTGTGTCATTTCCTAAATACGAATACTTTATTGCTGACAAACGTTATGCCGAAATTGCTAAAATATTAGGATTGCCTGCAAGCACAACAGAAGAAGGCGTTGAAAGCCTAGTTCAAGCTATTTATAAATTGGCAAAAGAATTGGACATTCCAATGAGTATCGCAGAAAATGGCGTAGATAAAAATGCTTTCGAAGCAAAAGTAAACTATCTTGCAGACCGTGCTTTCGAAGATCAATGTACAATAACTAACCCTAAATTGCCACTTGTTAAGGAGTTAACTGAAGTATATCGCAATGCGTATAAAGGGTAGTTTCTCCTAAAATATAGAGTGAAACTTCAATCAGTGGGGGTTTTGTTTTCCCCACTGATTGTTAGTACCACAAGGGTATGACCCAAGGCCCTTAAACCAATCAGACATTTAACTAGAGAATACGCATTCAGCTAATTATTCGATTATGAAAACCAATAGTATTTAACAAGCTTGATTAACAATATGGTCCTCATAACACAAAGAGCACTATTCTCACATCAAGAATTACGCTCTTTTATTTGAATACGTGTTTAATTTTTAGGCATCGTAAAGGTCACTGAGATACCATTACTTTCTTCTAGTTTCCTAACTATTTGATCAAGAACTTCTACAGCTCTTTCGTTTGATTCATATTTCCCCAAAACTTTACTCCATTCATCCAAACTCGCACTGCCAATGATCCCTTCTATCTTTTTTCCATTGACAGTAACTTCTTTTACATTCATCAAGCTTTGTTTATTTTGTGTAATTATCCATAACATAAAATCAATCCTTGCTATTTATATTTTTGCATGCATCATACAATACGTATTAACTTGGATCCATGTTTCATGTTTCGATAAAATAACCAAAAAAGGGACAAAAGCGTAAGCGCTCGATTAGAAACGTAGTGACTAGGGCGAGTCAACGGAAATAAAGGAATCTCGGTAGCTTGCGAGCCGATGATGACTTAGATTAGGGCGATTCCCTGGAGCTGGACGCGACTCAACACGCCCATATTTATCTACACGGGCAAATTTTATAATTTCCAAGACTATAAAAAACGCCTTCCGTGTTCTGAAAAGCGCCCGATCGCTGCATAGTGGTACTAAAAAAACAGCATTTCTTCTATTCTTTATTATGTAATTCCTTGTAATAACTAAGTAGAACTGTAGTAAGGCCAATTCCAAAAAGGATACCACCTATTACTAAAAACTTATTTGTATTTGCTTTTACTTGAAAATTATATATAGAGGAGTCAGCATAATCAGACTTTACCAGCCAACCATCCCCGAAAGCCATTCCCATACTATTACTAAAAAAAATTAATAATAACCCAATAATTCCTAAAAATGAACCTAAAAAGATAAACTTCTTTAACCTATTATTTTTCATATTACCACCTCATTGATACTACTTATTAAGTGTTATGGGCAGTTTAAATAATACAGACACAATTCTGTTTGCACCAGTACGTATTTGCTAAAAGCTAAGCTACTATTCTAGTTTTTATCTTTATGCCATTGATATGATTTTTTTGACCATTCCCAAAAGTTATAAAATAAAAATACTAAAATGGAAAGGCCAATATTATCTATCCAATTAATATAATTATTAAAGAAGAATTGCTTTAATGTTATAGTAACAAACAAAAGTATTGGAAATCCAATGTTGTATTTAAACATACTTCCCTCCTATCACGAACATTATTTCCTAATTATTCCTTATTCTTCTAATATACTCTATTATAAATGTATTCTTTCATATTTAGCAATGTCAATAAAACGAAGGCTTGCATCTCCTAATCCGTGTAAACAAGTTCAACAAAAAATGCATTAGAAAAGCAACCTTACCTTTACTGCATTATTTTCTCAAATCCATAACAATAGCGAGTGGCACTTCACTAAAAGATGACGGTTTCCTCACGTAAAATAAAATTCGACAGACCCAAAGCACCACAAAATAAAGCGAAACTTCAATCAGTGGTATATGCGGAATGAATTCGTTACAACCTCTTAGCACCATCACAAAGCACTTACATAACCCTTAGCAACCATCCAAATCATTTACAGAACCTTTACACCAGCTTTATTTCGACAAAATATTTATCCGTTATACTAGCCAATGTGAAGGAAATAATTCGTAAATTCATTTTATGAAGGAAATCCAACTTTTACCATTAAAGGAGTGTTGCACTATTAAAAAGAAGTATATATGGTTCGATTTAGGCTACACACTTGTGTATTTAAATCGAGAAGAGCTGTATCAACAAATGCTAAAGAACCATGGGATCACGCTTCCTCTTGAAGATATAGCATTAGCCTATCATTTAGCTGATAAATATTTTATGAGAGAACATCCTGGGTTACTTGGAAAAAAACGCGAATTGTTTATGCACGACTATCACCACATCTTACATAGCTATTTAGGAATAGCTCCTATGGAAGAAACGCAGCCAATCACCAATAAAAAACCGGAATGGCGTGTTTTTCCAGAAACACTCAGCATCCTAAAACAACTAAAAAATACTGGCTATCAAGTAGGGTTAATTTCTAATTGGAATAACACCGCTCGAGAAGTCTTGCAACAGACGGGTATCATTCATTATTTAGACCATGTCGTCATCTCTTCTGAAGTTGGAATAGAGAAACCTGACGAACGTATTTTCCAACATGCTTGCCAACAAGCTGGAGTTTCTCCTGAAGAATCTCTATATGTTGGGGACAACTATTATGATGATGTCATCGGCAGTCACAAGGTGGGAATGGATTGTGTTTTGATTAATCCGTATGAAAGAAAAGGGATAGAGGAATTAAAAAACGTGGACCCTATCGCCAATATTAAGGATCTTTTCCAAAAGGTTCATATGCCTGTATGACAACGATATACGAGCAATTACAAGAGCAGTTTCATTCCCTTAGTCATTCTCAACAAAAAGTAGCACATTATATCCTTGAAAATATGGAAGAAATGGTTGTACTATCCGCTGCTAAAATTGCAGAAATTTCGGCGGTAAGTGAAGCAACGGTACACCGTCTGGCACAAACAATTGGCTGCAAAAGCTTTTTAGAAATGAAGCAAGAAATTCACAACTATAATTGTGCCGACAATCGAGCTGTGAAAAACCTAATGGCAACTACGACCATGCAGGAAGAGACATGGTTAGAGCAACATTTCGTCCAAGAGGTAGACAATATCATTCTTACTAGCCGCTCCATCTATAAACAAGAGATCAATCAAGCAGCTAGAAAATTGCTTGAGGCGAAGCATATCTGGATTGGTGGATGGCGAATGAGTTTGACGGTTACTTCATATATGCAATTTGTACTGAAATATATGCTTGGCACTAGCCAGTTTATTCCTCCAGGGGAAATTGCGGAATACACGGCAAACTTTCAGCAGAAAGATGTTCTTTTTGTATGTGCCTTTCCGCGTTATGATTATCAGATTCTAAAGATCGTAGAGGTGGCAAAGAGAAAAGGGATGTACGTTATCGCATTAACGGACTCTTCTCTAGCACCTATCTGCCAACACGCAGACCTAACCCTTTTTGCCAAAAATAAATCTAAAAGCTTCTTAGATTCCTATACCGCTGCGGTCTCCATTTGCAATGCCATTATCAACGAAATAGCTTATATAGGAGGTGAACGCATCAAAACCAACATAGCAGATATGGAAGATTATTATGCGATGTTTAATCCAAAAAATAAGTAATCATATTGACAAGTGTCTGGAGTGAGAAGGTGCAAGTTACAACAATAGGATACTGGGGCGCCTACCCTGAGGTAAATGAGGCTACCTCTTGCTATTTAGTTCAAGAGAATGACACCAATATTTTACTAGATTGCGGAAGTGGCGCTCTTGCCAAACTACAAAATCACATCAGCTTAGAAGACTTAGATGCAGTATTTATTAGTCATACTCATACTGATCACATGGCTGATATTTATAGCTTGGAATACGCAATGTTAATTCAAACTCAGTTAGGAAACCGTACTAGACCACTAGATATTTATATCTATGCTGAAGATATTGCTTCTTTGTCATTCGAATATCCAGGAATAGTCAGCGTTCATCAGCTTCAATTAACCGATCATATCTTCGTTGGTGATCTTCACGTCACGTTTTCGGAGAACAAACATGAAATTCCTTGCTGTGCTATGAAAGTCACCAATCCACAAGGGTCTAGCTTGGTTTACTCCGCTGATACCGGATATTGTGATGCCATTATTGAGTTCTCCCAAAGCGCAGATCTCTTAATCATTGAATGTAGCTTTTACGAAGCACAATATCGCAAAATCAAAGGACATCTTAATACAACAGATGTAAGTACTATTATTACAAAATCTAAAGCAAGAAAGGTGGTCATCACACACTTACCCCATTTTGGGCAGATCCGTAAACTGGCCGAGGAAATTGAAGCTTTATCTCAGAAAAATGTGCAAACAGCACATGAACATTTAACCATCACCATTTAATTGGAGGTACTACTTATGAAAAAAAAGTTGTTCATTGCTTTTTTACTTGTTTTTGTAATTGCTTTTGTTTTAGTTGGGTGTTCGAATTCACAGAATGAAGAAGGCAAAGATGCGAATGCTGCAAAGCCTGAAACGAAGGAAGCAACTGGATCAAGCGTTGTTCGTATTGCCATGAGTACCGAAATCGACAACCTAGATCCTTATAAATCTGCCGCAACCGATACTGGTTCTATGATGGACAATGTATTTGACGGATTATTAGATACAAATCCAAAAGGAGAGTTAGTCGGAGCGATTGCTAAATCCTACGATATCTCAGAAGATGGTCTTACTTATACGTTCACCTTAAATGAAGGTGTCCAATTCCATGATGGGTCTGAATTAACGTCAGAGGATGTCGTTGCTTCCTATGAAACACTTGCAGGCATGAATGGAGGCGAGCCAATTGTTGCTGAATTTGCAGTCATTGATTCCATCGAAGCTCCATCAGATTATGAAGTGATTTTTCATTTAAAAGAGAAGAATTCTGCCTTTTTAGCAGCAAATATTGTCGCAATTGTTCCTTCTGATTATGAAGAACAAAGTTCAAAGCCTATTGGTGCTGGTCCATTTAAGTTTGAAGCATACAAAGTTGGTCAAGAATTACGTCTAGTGAAAAATGAAAACTACTATAATCATGAAAAAATACCGCAAATAGATGAGGTACAATTCAAAATCATGCCAGACCAAGAGTCTTCTGTATTAGCCATGCAGGCAGGTGAAATTGACGTCCTCCCTGGTGTCACACAGCAAGGTCTTACCCAATTAGGCGATTCCATCAATACGGTTTCTGGCCCACAAAACATGGTGCAATTACTCGCCTTAAATAATGATGTAGAGCCCTACAGTGATCTAAAAGTACGTCAAGCGATTAACCTAGCAATCGATAAAGACACGATTATTGATACGGTTTCTGAAGGTAATGGTACAAAGCTAGGATCTAACTTCAGTCCTGCCATGGAATTTTATTATGAGCCAGGTTTAGAAGACTATTATGCTACTAATATCGAAAAAGCAAAATCCCTTTTAGCAGAAGCTGGCTATAACGACGGTTTTCAAATGGAATTAACCGTCCCATCTGATTATCAATTTCACGTCGATACTGCTCAAGTTATCGCCGAGCAATTAAGCCAAGTAGGCATTGATGTAGAAATTAAAATGATCGAATTCAGTACATGGTTAGAAGATGTTTACCAAAACGAACAATACGATACGACCATTATCGGTTTTACTGGTAAATTAGATCCGTACAAAATTTTAAGAAGGTATGTTAATGATTACGAGCGTAACTTTGTGAATTATGACAATGAAGCATATGATGAACTGATTGATCAAGCCTTACGTGCAACAGATGAAAAAGATATTGCTGCTCATTATAAAGAAGCACAACGCTTGCTAACAGAAGATGCGGTCTCTGTATTCATTAGTGATCCAGATCGTACCATTGCTATGAGTAATCATTTAGAAGGATTAAACATGTATCCTATTCAAAAGTTCAACTTAGAGGACCTACACTATACGGAATAGTCATTTAGGAGGCTAAACATTGAGATATATTCTTTACAAATTAGCTACCTTTGTTGCAACGATGACATTAGTCTCAATCATTATTTTCTTTGTCTTTCAATTATTACCTGGTAATCCAGCCCATATTATTCTAGGGATCGAAGCAGAACAAGCTCAGATTCAACAATTAGAACAAGAGCTAGGTTTAGACAAACAAGCTACTGAGCGATATGTAGATTGGGTAACTGGTCTTTTTCAGGCGGATTTAGGTGAATCATTAAAGTATCAGTTGCCCGTCAGCGACATTTTAGTGGATCGAATACCTGTCACTTTTTCATTAGGTATCCTGTCTATTCTGTTAACGATTATCATTGGTATTCCTTTAGGTATCTTGATTGCACGCACAAAAGGTAAGTGGATCTCCGTCGTATTGTCGATCATGACGCAGCTTGGTATTGCTATACCATCCTTTTGGTTTGGATTTATCTTGATTTTGGTCTTCGGAGTGATCCTAAGTTTGTTTCCGACCTATGGGTATGTCCCATGGTCGGAAGACTTCTTTGGAGCTTTACGGGCATTGTTTTTGCCATCCTTGGCTATTGCCATCTCCAATATTGCGGTGATCATTCGATATTTGCGAAACACCATACTAGACCAAGCCAACATGGAATACGTTCGAACCGCTAGATGCAAAGGATTAACCGAAAGAAAAATTATGTATGGGCATATATTACGTAACGCCCTTATCCCTGTTATTACGATCTTAGGCTTAACCATCGCCGATACATTGGGCGGCAGTATTATTATTGAAAATGTATTTGCATTACCTGGACTTGGTAATCTGTTGATTGAATCCATTTCTTCAAGGGATTTCCCACTGGTGCAATCGATGGTTTTATATATTGCAGTGCTCGTTATTACGATTAACTTTATCGTGGACCTATTATACAAAGTGATTGATCCACGAATAAGAGCGAAGGGGTGAAGCCATGAAAAAGTCACAGAGCATTCCGTGGAGAATTGGCATTGTCCTTGTCATCTGTTTAATGACGATGATGATCATCAGTTTTTTCTATACACCTTTTGGTCCGAATGAAATGAATACAGGTAGCCGCTTAGAAGCTCCTTCCTTCTCTCACCCATTCGGAACCGATAATTTCGGAAGAGATATTCTAAGTAGAGTAATGCAAGGAGCGCAAACAGCTTTTCTTATCGGAACATCCTCTGTCTTTATCGGACTTATGTTCGGATTTATTTTAGGAGCAAGTGCTGGGTATTTTGGTGGTTGGGTGGATGAAATCATTATGCGATTCATTGATGCGATGCTTGCCTTCCCCGGTATTTTACTAGCCATCATGCTTATTTCAGTATTTGAGCCTGGGTTAAAAAACACCATTATTGCGATCGGGATTATGAGTGTACCTGGTTTTACAAGAATTATTCGGAGTAGTTTTATTCAATACAAGACATATGATTTTGTCAAAGCAAGTGTTGCCAAAGGTGCAGGAGCATTACGCATTATTTATCATCATATTTTACCTAATGCCTTCTCTCCTATTCTAGTGGCAGCTACGTTAAATTTTTCCGGAGCTATTTTAGGAGAGTCTGGCCTTAGTTATCTCGGGTTAGGTGTACAACCGCCAGATCCTAGCTGGGGGCGTATGTTAAAAGAAGCACAGCCATTTATTGTAACAGCACCTTGGTATGTGATTATCGTCGGTGTCATCATCACCATGATGGTGCTAGGATTTAATTTACTAGGGGACGGCATCCGAGATAAGCAAGATACAAAAGCCTAGGAGGTTGAAATAGTGAGTACTCCTTTATTATCCATAGAAAATCTAGATGTTGCGTTTCATTTTCAAGATGGAGACTATAACGCCATTAATCATGTTTCCTTTAACGTTTATCCAAATGAAGTACTAGGTATTGTTGGAGAATCTGGCTGTGGTAAAAGCTTAACTTCAAAAGCAATTATGGGAATCTTACCCGAAAATGCAAGTGTTAAACAAGGAAGCATCACCTTCCGTGAAACAAATTTAGTGACAATGAAGGAAAAACAATGGCAAAAAATCCGTGGTGATGCGATTTCCATGATTTCTCAAGAACCAATGACATCCTTGAATCCCTTACTAACAGTAGGGAAACAAATTGCAGAGGTATTAAAACAACATCGATCCTATTCCAAGAAGGAAATGAAGGAAAAGACTATTGCACTTATGAAGGAAGTTGGCCTTCCTCGAGCAGAAGCACTTTATAAGTCATACCCTCATCAACTTTCAGGAGGAATGAGGCAACGTATCGTTATAGCGATTGCACTAATTGCTTCCCCGCAATTAATCATTGCGGATGAACCAACCACAGCATTAGATGTCACGATTCAAGCTCAGATATTAGATCTATTTAAAAATATTAAAAACACGAGAAACAGCTCCCTTATTTTTATCTCACACGATTTAGGCGTCATACGTCAGGTGTGTGACCGTGTCGTCGTAATGTATGCAGGCCGTGTGGTGGAACAAGGGAAAGTAGCAGACATTTTGTATGAGCCTAAGCATCCATATACGAAAGGACTTATTCAGTCGATTCCTGATCATACGAAAAGAGGGCAAGAATTGTACACCATCCCAGGAAATGTACCTGGCTTAAAGGAGCGTAAAAGAGGCTGTCCTTTCGCCGATCGTTGTGCTCATCGTATGGATATCTGTCATACCCATTTTCCAGACGAAGTTCATGTAGAAAATCAAGCAGTATCCTGCCATCTGTATACGAAGGAGGAAGTCAAACATGTCAGCACCATTCATTGAATTACACAATGTGCATAAGCATTACAAACAAAATAGACGTTCCATCTTTGATCAGCCTTCTGTGGTAAAAGCAATGAATGGTGTCTCCTTTTCCTTGTACGAAGGGGAATCCTTCGGGTTAGTTGGTGAAAGTGGCTCTGGTAAATCCACGACGGGGCAGGTCATTTTACAATTATTAAAGCAAACTAGTGGATCGATTTATTACCAAGGTACAGATGTTACCACATTTACAAAGCAACAATTAAAGAGTTGGCGAAAAAAAGTTCAAATTGTCTTTCAAGACCCTTACGCCTCCCTCAATCCAAAGAAAACGATTGAATGGATCTTGCATGAGCCCTTGGAAATTCATCATATCGGAGATAAAGCTTCACGCGAGGAAAAAATTCTTGAAACCATCCATGACGTTGGCTTAGATACATCTTTCTTAGACCGTTATCCACATGAGCTCAGCGGAGGGCAAAGACAGCGTGTTGCTATTGCCTCCGCATTAATTTTGGATCCTGAATTTATTGTCATTGATGAAGGAGTATCAGCGCTCGATGTCTCCGTTCAAGCTCAAATTTTGAATCTGTTAACTAAATTGCAGAAAAAATATAATCTTACCTATCTGTTTATTTCGCATGATTTAAATGTGGTGCAATATTTCTGTGATCGTATTGCTATCATGTACTTGGGAGAAATCGTGGAGTTGGGTAGCACCGAGGATATAGGGGCAAATCCGAAACATCCATATGCGGAAGCCTTATTTTCCGCCATTCCGCACCTTGATGTAGATGAGGAACGCATTCCACTAGCAGGTGAGCTCCCGGACCCGAGTAACCCACCTACTGGATGTCCTTTTCATACGAGATGTGCCAAAGCGATGGATAGTTGTAAAAGCGTGAAACCAGTAGTCCATCCAATGCGTGCGGGCTACCAAGTAACATGTCATTTATATACCCAAGAGCCTGAACACCAAACAAGCTAATAAGGAGGAATTAAATATGAGACTAGGCATCATATCTGATTTACATATTGA
Organism: Virgibacillus sp. M23; assembly: GCF_034190895.1. Classification (NCBI taxonomy): domain Bacteria; kingdom Bacillati; phylum Bacillota; class Bacilli; order Caryophanales; family Bacillaceae; genus Virgibacillus; species Virgibacillus sp. M23. The sequence continues at coordinate 84,664 of NZ_JAWDHA010000008.1, forward strand.
TGTTAATCGTGAGATGGTTCCTGTTAATACGAGCTATATAGAAATTTTGTATAAAAAGATACAAAAGGAAGCAATTGATATTTTATTGATAGCAGGTGATATCTCCAACGATTATCAGATAAGTATTCCCTTTTTAAATGATTTAGAAGCATGGAGCAATATTAAAGTGCTTTTCGTGCCAGGTAATCATGATTATTGGTCTAAAGAGAATCAGGTAACTGATACATGGGAGATTTACAAGGCTTACAAGGCATGGCATGGTTGCCTTTCGAACGAACCTTATGTATTGAATGAAGAGTGGGTCGTCATTGGCGATTCTGGATGGTATGATTACTCATTCGGAAATTCCTCCTTTTCTGTAACAGAATTTGATAAAGGACATTATATGAATCGAACCTGGCAGGACTTTATTTATACAAGTTGGGGCAGGTCAAACATTAACATGCACGAGCATTTTTATCAAAAAATAAGTGAGGACTTAGAAGCATATAAAGACAAAAAAATTATCATGATGACCCATATGCTATCGCATGCCAGCTTCACGGTTCCAATGCCAAATAAAAAATGGGCGTATTTTAACGCCTTTCTAGGGAGTGAATTATACAGCACATTGTACGATAAGTATGATGTGCGCTATGGCATCATGGGACATGTCCATTACCGAAAAGTAGAACAAACGGATAAAACTACTATGATTTGTGCTTGCGTTGGAAACAATAGCGAATGGCAGACAAAGAACCTTGCTAAAGAAATAGATGATGCTTTTTATGTGTTGGAATTAGAAGGCTAAGAAGATTCGTGATTGGATTAGTTTAGAATACACTAAGCTAATCCTATTTTATTGCTATGAACATGATAGATAGATTATATTTTACGAGATAGGCAAATTAAGATGCCGTAAGACTGAACGCAATAGGTCATTTAAAAGCTACTTCATCAAAGAGCTTCTCACGGAGTGCCTTTACGTGAGAAGCGAGTGGGAAACTCTGCTTTTAAAAAAAAACGCCCATTTGAATACTATTTCTTATTCTTTACTCCTATCCCTTCTCTTTTTATAATTTAAATCAATTACTACATCACCAATACCTATTGCAATAAAACCATTAAGCAAAGTAAAAACAGGAGTTAGCATATTCCCTTTATTAGTGAACAGCATCATAATCAACACAATAACGCTAACAAAAACAAATAATATACCTAATACGTACAATATACGACCGACAAACAAATTTATTCCCCCTCTTTTTAGATTAACCTTTTATTTACACGCGCCCTACCAATAAGTGTAGCATTTCATAGTTTAGGTTGATATATATTTCCCCATTAACGCGCATATTCGTAATAAGCAAACTAGCTAGTCACTGGTTGTTGGCCTTTTTTCGCTATACCTTATGATAATGGTAGTCGAGGTAGAGCGTAGCTCCCTTAAAATAGACCACTTTAATGAACTGTTCGTCACCAACTTGTATAAACTTGTTATAAATAATAGTTTTCTCTACCAAAAAGTTTTCATATCTCTCTTAGGCAGACATGAAAACTGGAAAGCATGGTATTATGTTCTTAATAGTCTATCTGCATGACACAAAAGAACAGCTCTCACTTTTTAAATACAAGTTCACCATGGGACATTATTATTCTAACTAAATATGTACACTCATTTTTAGCTAGATATATAAAATTCATAATTTTGTTTCATTTTAAAGTCATATAACTTATGGACATAACTTAACTTCTTTGAATGCTTTATGTCTTGCTTAGGGAGTAGCTTTTTAAATACTATAGGGAGGAATTGAATGGGATTAGGATTTATAATTATGGGTTGGTTAGGTATTTTGATATATTTATTTTTAATCTTCACTGCAAATAAGCTAGAGAAAAATGGAGAAACTGCACTTCTTCATTTAATTATTTGTTTTGTATTTATTTTTTTCACACCATTGCCATTATATTTAAGTTTTAATAATCATAACCCAATCTTTTGGTTAAGTTCAATTTTCGTTTACTTATTTTTGATAATGATAATTATCACTATGGCATTACAAGTAGGACATTTAAGTTACAGTAATAAACAGCTGAATAATGATAAGTGGCAAGAAAGAGATAATTGGATGATACATGGGATGTTAGGAGATGTTTTCGAAAGCATCGTTAATGTTGTATTTCATATATGGATATTACTTTTAGCTATCGGCTTCTTTATTGAAGACGAGTTTGTAATGGCTGCTATAATGACTGTTTTTAGTCTATTTATCATAAGAAACCTTTTCATTCTTCTTAACGTAGTAATAAAAAAACCAATGCGTTTATTTCAGATATTTAAGATGAATTCAGTTATAACTACTCTAGAAACCTTTATATTCTTTGTAGTATTAGTTTGTTGGATGACATTTTATCTTTAATTAATATTCTTTTCGGGTAACATCACGTACTCATCGATTTAAAATTTACTCCTAAGGCTACCTGTTCTGTTATTAGCTTGATAGCTATGCGTATTCATTATAAATAATAGTTATATTTGGAATAAATGGATTTTGGAAAAATTAGGATGTAGACGAACGAATATCTAGTAATGGAGCATTGCCACATCGCTATCAAGCTAACAAAAACACACTATCCTATAAAATGAATAAACACGCTTTATTCAACTGTGACAGCAAATAATTTATTATCTATCCATAATTTAGGTTATTTCCACTTGACAATCTTCAACATATATACAAGATAAAAATGTTTACTTGTATCTCCTAGTCCGTGTAATAGATTGAGCGCATACACCTATTCAGGAAAGCAACTTCTTCTTTTATTCTTGTATCCTTCTCTTGAATCAACACTTCTAGATTATCATTTCTATATCTTCGATGAGGACATCTTGTCTATCTTTATATATTTCGTGGTCGCTACTAAATCACCGATATTAGATAACTGTGTAGCTCTATTTATAACTGTATCCATAACATAAAACCACGCCAACTATAATTGAAAAATTCATCTAAAAACATGTGATAGTTCCTTTTACAAGGTAATTTATAGTAACGGAATGTAAGCAATTTAGCAACTATATGCCATTGTTATTAAGTTGGTACTATAAAAAATAAATTTGACAGGTTGTCAGTCATGAAATATAATAAACACAGCTTAATTGATAATGATTATCATTTAAGCTGTGTTGTCTACAGTATTTTTTCAGCTACAACTTTACGCATCATGTTTAAATCGAGTTGATTTTTCTCCAATCCGAATAAATGTTCAAAAGTAGATTGCAACGCCGTAATACGAGCAATCTTCTCCTTATTTGTCCAACTAAATAAGGATGAATCAACCCAGTGATGAATAGTAGATAGGAAGAATTCTGCTATAAGTGCGGGAGTTTCGACTTTGAAAATCCCTTCTTGATTACCTTGTAAAATCATTTCAGTAACCATTGGTGAGAATTGGCATATTGTTTGCACATACACTATTTGACGCAACAGCGAGTTATGGTCATTACGTAAATAGCTAAAGATTTCAACATGGTTAAGTGGATCGTCTAATTCATAAATGAAAATCCACGCTAATTTTTCATAAGCAGTTAAATCTGTGCGTAGCAACACATCACGAAAATGTTTATGTAAAATCTGTAACTGTCGATTCACTAATTCTTGGGCTAATATTTCTTTTGATGCAAAGTGATAATAAAGTGTTCCTTGAGCAACTCCTAAACCTTTCGTTATATCTGTAGTTGATGTTTTATCATAGCCTTTTTCACTAAATAATTTTTCAGCCATATCTAATATTTCGTTGCGGCGCTCTATTGTACTCTTTGTGATTCTTGCCAAGAGCATCACCCCCATTCCTTTATTTAAACACTCAGTATAAAGGTAGTCAAACGCTTGTAAAAATAAATTCGACTGGTTGTCAGTCAAAAAGGTTTTAATATACTAAAAAATTTTATTCGTATTAACAGGTTGTAGTGCAACTGATACTACAAAACAGGTTTTAAATAAAGAAGCTGTTACACAAAGTCAAAATAATGATCCGATCAACGTAGATAGCTACACATACGAAGGGGAAAATATTGAACAAGCAATCAAAAAGACACCACAAAATTGTATTTAACAAAGCAAGTACGACAGATGCCTTTATTCTTGAGCAACAACAGCGTATGCAAAAGGTACAAGTTATAACCAAAAAAGCAGAACATAAGCCATCTGTTTTAGTTATTGGCGTATCAAAAGGCACCTATTTTTACTATGCCCCCAAATGGGCCATTATTGACGAATGATAGAAGGTTTCAATGCAACCTTTATGGAAATGTCTGATGAAGATTATATGGAACTATCAACAGAAGCTATTTGAGCAGCAAACCCAGACAAAAGAATTTCAGCAACCAAACTGAGAGATCACGAAAAACGAATTTTTGGCTGATAAACGCTTAGCGAAAATCGATGCGATTAAAGATAAAGAAATTTTAGAGGAGGAATATACAAGTGCTATTAATGATGGCTTAGAATTAGGAGATTTATATGAAGATGTAGCGAAATTTATTCACCTAGAGTTATTTCAATAGGAGGCAAATAAAATGAAAAATATCATAATAAGTAGTTTATTCATCAGTTTATTATTTTTACTTCTAGGCTGTAACACCTCAAATGAAACGAAGGAAGAAAAGCCTCAAGCAATGAATTCACATTACCCATTGAATTATGATGTTTTTAATTATGAAGGTGATGTGCTACAGCAAACAATCAAAAATGAGCCTGAACGTGTTTTAGTTATTGGCTCTGCAATGGCGGAGTTAATGGTGAAATTTGGCTTACAAGATAAAGTTGTTGGCTTTGGGTATGACGATCAAACAAATACAAGTTACCAAGAAGAAATTAAAAGGATGCCTTTATTAAGTGAGATGTGGCCATCAAAGGAATCGATTATTGCCTTAAAGCCGGATTTAATTCTTTCTGTTGCTTCTGCTTTTCGTGAGGATATGATTGGTTCAATTCCTTCTTGGAATGAGCGAGACATTCCTACTTTAACGGCAGTTAATTTCAATGTGGGACGTAGTAAAGAAACTTATTTTGATGAAATTAAAAATTTTGGACGTGTTTTTAATATTGAAGATCAAACAAATGAATATATCAATAAACAGGAATCACGTATTCAAAAAATAGCTGGTACGATCGACCACTCACAAGAAAAACCTAAAGTGCTTTTTATCAGTCATGTACGTAATAAATATTTTTACTACTCACCCGATTGGTGCATGGTAGATGAAATGATTGAGCTTGCGAATGGTGAGTTTGTAAATATGTCCGATCAACCGTATATCGAGTTGTCTGCTGAAGCTATTATTGCGGAAAACCCAGACAAAATTATCTTGACACAATTCCAAAAGCAAAATGAAGAAAAAACATTGCATGCCCTTTTAGGAGATAAACAATTGAAAAATGTAAATGCTATCAAAAACAATGATGTTTTAGTTGTGGACTATACTAATGCAGTAAATGGAAGTCCTGAAATCGCAAAATTATATGAAGATGTGGCTAAATTTATTCAACCTACGCAATTTTCGGGTGCTGAATTATGATACAAAAACATTTCACTTTAACAATTTTTCTTTTATTGTTGACTACTTTTTGTACCATCGTTCTGTCCATTGCAATTGGACAGGTTACGATTCCAGTAAGCACAACAATTGAAACCATTTTTTCTTCATTTACAACTCAAGAAAAAAATTTATTTTATGACATCATTTGGGATATTCGTATTCCTCGAACATTATTAGCTTTATTAGTCGGGGCTGGCTTAGCATTGTGTGGTACTGTTATGCAAGCCTCTGTGCAAAACCCTTTAGCTGACCCTTATATTTTAGGTATTTCATCTGGTGCGTTATTAGGTGCTACTTTTTCAATTGTAATTAGTCACACGCTGGGCAATTTCTTTGATTCCATTAGTTTACTTGTTTGGGCGTTTCTCGGCGCACTACTAGCTACTGTTGTCGGTTTATTTCTAGCTAATATCGGACAAAAAATGTCGGTAGTGAAATTAATTTTGGCAGGTACAATTGTCAATGCACTATTCACAGCAATTTCTAATCTATTTATCTATTTTGCAAAAGATGCAGAAGGGGTTCGTTCCATTACTTTTTGGACAATGGGTAGTCTTGCTTCAGCTAAATGGGCTGACCTACCACTCATCACAATTTTTATTGTGGTAATTTCTATTTTCTTCATCTCACAATGGCGTGTAATGAACGCCATGCTTATGGGCAAAGAAGCTGCAATGACTTTAGGAATCAACCTTCATGTTTTGCGCAAAGTGTACCTAGTTATCTCTGCCATTTTAACCGCAATTATTGTGGCAAAATGCGGCATTATCGGATTTGTTGGTTTAATTATTCCTCACTTAGTACGAATTTTTTCAGGCGCAAATCATCGCTTTTTAGTACCTATGGTTTTACTCGTTGGCGGCATATTTTTAATGTGGGCTGATTTACTAGCACGTATTATTATCACAAACAGCGAATTGCCAATAGGTATTGTAACAGCGATTTTAGGTGCACCTGTATTTATGCACATGTTAATAAAAAAGAAATATGGTTTTGGGGGAGATTAAAGTGAAATTACATGCCGAAAACATTTCTTTTATGGTAGATAAAATAAAAATTATTGAAGATATTTCACTACAGGTAAATGAAGGACAATTTGTCGGTATTTTAGGACCGAATGGCTGTGGAAAATCAACTTTATTAAAAAGTATTTATAAAGTAAATAAGCCACAAGCTGGAACTGTCATGTTAGATGACCTTAATGTTTTAGAAATCACACCAAAAAAACTCGCAACACATCTGGCGGTTGTTGGGCAATTTAATACTACTTCTTTTGATTTTACTGTTTATGAAATGGTAGCAATGGGGCGTACACCTCATAAAAAATTTATGGAGAATGACAATGCACACGACAGAACATTAATTCATGCTGCATTAGAAAAAGTAAACTTGCTTCATAAACAAGAGCAAATGTTCACGCTTTTATCAGGAGGTGAACAACAACGTGTCGTATTAGCACGCGCGTTAGTACAAGAGCCAAACTTCTTAGTATTAGATGAACCAACAAACCATTTAGATATTAAATATCAAATTCAAATTTTAAGTGTAGTAAAGTCTTTAAAAGTAGGTACTTTAGCTGCATTACATGATTTGTCAATCGCTTCAATGTATTGCGATTATCTTTATGTTTTAAAAGATGGACGCATTTATGCACAAGGAAAACCCAAAGATATTTTAACAACTACATTAATTAAAGAAGTGTATGGCGTAAATTGTCATATTTCCACAAATTCCGTCACAAACCAACTTATAATTTCATATTTTCCGATGTTAGGTGACGAATAAAGGAGTTTTTTGATGTCTGCAACGCAAGATACATATTATAAATATCGCTGGTGGGCACTGGGTATCGTATTATTACCAACCTTATTAATTTCATTGAACAATTACATGCTGCAAATTGCATTACCGAGTATCCAAATCGATTTACATTTATCTTTTACAACTGCACAGATTTTATTTTCTTGCTATGCCATTGGCTTAGCTGTGCTGTTAATTGTCGGTGGTAAGCTCGGGGATATGTATGGCAGACGAAAAACCTTATGGTTTGGAGTGGCTTTATTTATCCTTTCATCATTAATTGGTGGGCTTACATCCATTACTACTCTTTTAATTGGTATGCGTTTAGTTCAAGGCATTGCCGCTGCCATTATTCAGCCACAAATACTAGCGATTATACAAGTGATATTTCCATCACACGAACAAAAAGTAGCCTTTAGTTTGTATGGTGCTGTTATAGGTATCGCATTTGCTTTTGGTCTAATTTTAGGTGGATTAATTATTGACTGGAATTTATGGGGATTAACTTGGCGTAATGTTTTCTTTCTGAATATCCCTTTTGGTATTTTAGTGTTAGTACTTCTACCTTTAATTCCTAAAGATTCGCATATGTTAAAGGTTAAAATTGATTGGATAGGAACAGCTTTATTAATGAGCAGTATTTTATTAGCAATTGCAACCTTAACAAATAGTCAAAACCATGGTTTTAGTATTCTTACGATTTCCATCTTAATTTTAACTATTATGAGTACACTATTATTTATTAAAGTAGAGAAAAAACAAAAACACCCTTTAATAGATTTAAACATATTCACAAATAAACGCTTTAGCTTGGGGATTATTTCGTTAGTTAATATTTATTTAAGTATGTTTGCATTGTTCTTTATTTTAAGCTACTATGCACAAAACTTTTTAGGCTATGATGCTAAAGCAACTAGCATCATTTATTTACCGATTGGACTAGGATTTTTCATTAGTTCATTATTAGCTGCTCGAATTACACAATTTTTACGTGATTTAATTTTGTGCTATGGAGCATTAATCATGAGCATTTGTATTGCGAGCTTAGCGATACTCTTGTATTTTGCTTGGACACTGCAAGATGCATTAGTTATTATAATACTCTTTATTTATGGTTTAAGTCTTGGTTTAGCTACTACACCTTTAGCAAGTATTATTTTAAATGGCTTACCTCTCAAAATTGTTGGCGTTGCTTCTGGTATTTTTAATACTGCTATGTACTTAGCTAATTCTTTTGCGGTAGCTTTTATCAGTATTTTATTTTCAAGCTTTATGTTACCGAGCACTGCATTTTTAATGTGCTTAATAAGTATTTCGATAGCTTCACTTATAGCCGCCGCATTGTTTTATTATTATCAAAAAACGTTACATACACAACAAAACTGTTAATGAAATACAAATCCTTATTAACTAAGTATATTAACCTACCTCCTATTAAATTGGACAAAAAAACGCATATTTAAGTAACAAGAGAATTTAGAAAGATCTATTATTGCTCTATACATTTACTAATAAAAAGCTATAAAGCTTTATAAAACAAAGGTTTATAGCCCTTTTTCACTCCCTAGCTCTTCCCCGTTAACTTACTTGAATGATGACTTCATCATCTTTCTCAATTACAGGTCTTGGTATATTCTCATAGCGTAAATCCTCAATAACGTACCGTATACATTTAAAGCTTCCATGGAAATGCTGCTCTCCAAATTACAACTGATGTCCCATTAACCGTTTGGTTGCAAAAAGCTCTCCATGTCTGACTTACTTGCTGTTGGATGTAAAGTATAATTTATAATCTATAATTTTCGTTAACTCTTGTCTTTTCATCTCTAACCTCCCCTCCTAAAGCTAATCTTGTACTAGCTTTAGTAATACTTTAAGGATTAAGTATTGACAAATTTGTAAGTTTAATTTATATTTTATACATCAAAAAAAATTGATTTATAAGCGAGGTGAAAAATATGGAACGAATTAAAAATGTAAAAGAATTAAGCAATGATGAAACTCTCGACTTTTATGAGAATATGTTTAACGCCTTAGCTGATAAAATAAGACTTAAGATTTTAAACGAAATTAATAAAAGTCCTCATAAAAACTTATGTGTTTGTGATTTAGAAGAAAAATTAGATTTAAAACAATCTAAACTTTCTTATCACCTAAAAAAATTAGTAAATGCCAATATACTGATTTCAGAAAAGCATGGAACATGGAATTATTATAGAATTAATGAAGAACAAATACAGCTTGTTTTAACCGAAGATACTTGTTGTAAGATCTTTTAACAAGTGTCTTACTTATCTACTTAATAAATCAAATTTTATTGATTTATTAATCAAAATTATTTGATTTATAAAAGTGAGGAGTTATACGAATGTCAGATACAATTTTAGAGTTTATCCAAACATTTTTCATGCTATTCTTTGAATTGCTTGCGTTGTTTATAGCTGTCAGTTTTATTGTTAGTTTAATCCAACAAGTAGTATCAGAAGAAAAAATAAAAAGATTATTAAATCGTCCAAACAATGCCGTTAATTATGTGTTAGGAACATTCTTTGGTGCAATAACACCATTTTGTTCATGTTCAACGATACCTATTTTGGCAGGATTATTAAATGCAAGCGTTCCATTTGGGCCTGCTATGAGTTTCCTTATCGCGTCCCCTTTAATGAATCCAGTAGTTGTATTTATGTTATGGGCTCTTATAGGATGGCAAATCACAATTGTGTATATTGTTGTTCTAAGTATTTTTAGCATATTAACTGGATTTATATTTTCAAAATTACATTTATTAGATTCATATAAAGGAGTAACAGTAAAAGGTGATGGGTTCTTTAGTAATAAACAAGGATCTAGAATAAAGCAAGCATTAAATGACGCATGGGCATTTCTTTACCCAATGCTTCCTTATCTATTCATTGGTGTTTTCATAGGTGCCTTTATTTATGGGTTCATACCAACTGAGTTCATTACGAAGTATGCAAGTGGTGACGGCATTTTCTCTGTTTTCATCGCCTCGCTTATTGGCATACCAATGTATATCAGACCAGAAACGATGTTACCTATAGCAGAAGCTCTTGTTTCAAAAGGAATGTCAATGGGTACAGTTATTGCTTTAGTTATTGGAGGAGCAGGGGCTAGCATCCCAGAAGTTGCCTTATTATCTAAGTTATTTAAAAAGAAACTATTAGTTGCATTTATAGCAGCTATTTTAATTGTAGCTATGGCAACTGGTCTCATCGTAAATCTAATTTTTTAAAGGAGAGGTGATCATTATATGAGTATGGAATTTTCAGTTATAAAGCGCTATGGTAATGCTGCTATTAATCATGAACAAAACCTTTGCTGTCCTGTAGAATACGATACAAAGTACCTCAAGATTATACCAGAGGAAATCATAGAAAGAGATTATGGTTGTGGAGATCCTTTAGGGAAAATTAAAGAAGGAGACACCGTTTTAGATTTAGGTAGTGGGGGTGGAAAAGTTCCTTATATCGTATCTCAAATTGTTGGGGAAACCGGAAAAGTCATTGGTGTAGATATGAATGATGATATGCTTTCCCTTGCTAAAAAGTATCAACGGGAAATAATTGAAACTTTAGGTTATGACAACGTCACTTTTCATAAAGGGAAGATTCAAAACTTGAAATTAGACTTAAATAAGGTAGATGAGTATATAAAAGAAAATCCAGTAGCTAGTCTAACTGATTTTAATTCAATTAACGATTACATCTTACATTTAGAAGAAAGCTTTCCAATGATTAAAGATAATAGCATAGATGTTGTTATTTCCAATTGTGTGTTAAACCTTGTTTCAACTAAAGAAAAAGAGCAATTATTTAATGAAATATATAGAGTTTTAAAGAAAGGTGGCAAAGCTGTCATATCGGATATTGTTTCAAATACGGAAGTTCCACAGGAATTGAGAGATGATGAAAATCTATGGAGTGCTTGCTATTCGGGAGCAATGGAAGAGAAGAAATTTATAACTGCATTCGAAAATGCAGGGTTTTATGGTATTACCATTGATAAACGCATGGAAACATGGACAACAATTAAAGACATAGATTTTAGAAGCATGACAGTTACAGCATACAAAGGAAAAGACGGAGCTTGTCTTGATAAGGGGCAATCTGTCATTTATAAAGGGCCATTTAAACATATCGAAGATGACGATGATCACATTTATCAAAGAGGTGAAAGAACTTATGTATGTGAAAAAACCTTTAATATATTGAAAAAGGAACCATTCTCACAACTTTTTGATTTTATAGATGGAGATGAACACCACCTCAGCAATGATGATGAATGTTGTGCATCCACTTGTAATTGTTAATCTCTTTAGAAGGAGGTGATAAGATTGGAAAAAAGCAGCTTTAAAAAAGCAATCTCTAAATTAAAGCCGAAACAACAAGAATGTTGCTCTGTGCAAATTGAAGACAGTAAAGAAAACGAGCATGAATCAGAAGCTAAAAAAGAGCAAAATAATAATAATTGTTGCTAATTAGTAATTCAAGGAAGCATAATTTTATGCTTCTTTTTTCCACATTATGGAAATGTTCTAATATAACATGCATACCTAATCCTAAATAAGGAATACTGGAAATGACCATTTAAGTAGCTGGGTAGGTTCGAGCAAATATCAAATAGCAGGACTTTGGACTAATTTCAATAAACCATTTGGGAACTCATGAAATTTTCATGACTCCCTTAATTGCTATAGGTGTTTAAGTATAAAATGAAACTTCATTCAGTGAGTTTTTCCATCCCCCACTGTATGTTAGTACCACAAGGGCATGACCTAAAGGTCTTTGAACCAATCGGGCTGTTAAATCTCTCACTTAGAAATGAAGTGTTTCCTTAACCAATAGTTAAATACCACTTTTCAAAGTGTGCCATAAAATATAAAGAGCCAAAAACCCTTGTTAGACAAAGGTTTCTAGCTCTCCTACAATTATTCCCACTCTATCGTAGCTGGTGGCTTAGAAGTAATATCATACACAACGCGATTAATGTGCTGGACATCATTAACCAGTCTTGTTGAAACTTTCTCTAGAACGTCCCAAGGAATACGTGCCCAATCAGATGTCATACCATCTATTGAGGTTACAGCACGAATACCAATAGTGTAGTCATACGTTCTTGCGTCACCCATAACACCTACACTACGGATGTTAGGAAGGACAGTGAAATATTGCCAAATATCACGATCTAATCCAGCTTTAGCAATTTCTTCTCGTAGAATGGCATCTGATTCACGGACGATTTCTAGCTTTTCTTCTGTAATCGCTCCTAAAACACGGATAGCTAATCCAGGTCCTGGGAAAGGCTGACGCCAAATAATACGATCAGGAATTCCCAGTTGAGAGCCTAGTTCTCTAACTTCGTCTTTAAATAATGTATTTAATGGCTCAATTAGTTCGAATTGCATATTTTCTGGTAATCCACCAACATTATGGTGTGATTTAATCGTTTGTGCGGTTTCCGTACCACTTTCTATAATATCTGTATAAAGCGTACCTTGAGCAAGGAAGTCCATATCCTTTAACTTGGCGGCTTCATCATCAAATACATAGATGAATTCATTACCAATAATTTTACGTTTCTTTTCAGGGTCATCTACACCCTCAAGCTTCGATAGGAATCGATCTTTCGCATCCACTTTAATAATATTCATATGAAAATCATCAGCAAATACTTTCATCACATCATCCGCTTCATTTTTTCGAAGTAGACCATGATCTACAAAAATACACGTCAGCTGGTCACCAATTGCTTTGTGAATTAAAGCAGCTACGACTGATGAATCAACCCCACCACTTAACGCACATAAGACATTGCGATCTCCAACTATTTCTTGGATTTTTTCTACTTCCATTTCAATAAAGTTTTCAATTGTCCAGTCGCCTGTACTTTGACACACATCAAAAACAAACTGCTTTAGTAAATGATTGCCGTATTCAGAATGGCGTACCTCCGGATGATACTGAACACCATATAATGCCTTCTCTGGATGACTCATTGCTGCAATTGGTGTAGAAGAACTCGTTGCATCAACAGTGAATTGCTCAGGCACTTGCTTGACTTTATCTCCATGACTCATCCAAACTGTTTGTTGTTTTGGTGAATCTTTAAATAAAATAGGGTCGCCATTTAAGTCGATAAGTGCTTTTCCATACTCACGATTAACTGCCTTTTCCACTTGACCACCAAAGTGTAGAGCCATTAGCTGCATTCCATAGCAAATTCCTAAGATAGGAATATCTAATTCAAATAATTCCGGATCACATCGGAAACTGTTTTCATCATACACACTATGCGGTCCCCCAGAAAGAATAATTCCTTTCGGGTTCATTTCCTTAATTTCTGCCGCTGTAAGCTTATGTGAATGTAATTCACTATATACGCCTAACTCTCTAATTCGTCTAGTAATGAGCTGATTATATTGACTGCCAAAATCCAATACTAAAATCATTTCGCTGTTGTCCATGTGCATAGCTCCTATCTATATTTTTTCTCCGCTCGCCTACTAGTTGTCTCCTGATTTTATGATGGAATACATGAATATAAAAAAGTGAAAGAAGCTTTTAAGGCTATTCTATAACTTTGCCTACACCCATGTGCAAAAATATACATTTTTACCATATAATGAAAACTGGATTCCTACCCCATGCAAATAAAAACTACCAGTAGCTAGCTTTGTACGCTGTATCCGATTCGATACTACGTAGAGGCGCACAGCTACAAATAGCGGAAAAGGATAGCTTTTAATAACTACTATCCCTTATCTGCAAAAAGACAGAAATCCAGAAATATACATTATTCCGATCTTCTGCCTTCATAGTCAGAGCATTTACGGCGCTCCGGTAGAAACTTTCGAACCATATTATCGAGGATATACGAACGGCGATATTGATATTACTATAATTATGTTCCTATTCTACTAACCATCATGACGGAGGTCAAGCCAATATCCGTTTGATTAAATTTTTCCATAATTGCGCAAGTTCTTGTTTAGGAGCTTGCTCGTTTTGTTCTCGATAGAGCAATTCTTCATAATGATAGGTCAGCTTACGCATTTCATTTGTTTCATATTTACGATCGATTTTCATTGCATATTCTCGTAAGGTTTCATCTGGAAGTTTGCCATTTCCATTATGTGCTAATAATTTTAATAAATAATGATAGGCAATTTGATAGTTCCTTGCATTCCAATTACTTGATACTTTTCGCTTTAAGAACCAAGTTTGCCAATGGTATCTAGTACGATATCCAATATACACCATAATCACAACCAAAATAATTGGAATAATAATATATTCCCACCTCATCGAAACCTTAATTTCTTCTGGTGAAGCTCCTGCAGGTTCTACCTCTGGCTGCTCCTTTGCTTGCTCTTCTTGTTCAGGCAGCTCCTGCTCCTCTTGTTGCTGCTGTTCCTGTTCATCATCTGTTTGCATACCAGTATTATCAATAGACGTTTGAAAATCCGCTAGGTTAGAAAATCCTTGGGTCGGCTCAAAAGGCACCCAACCTATTTCTGGGAAATACACCTCTACCCATGAATGTGCATTTGCATTCGTCACTTCGTATAAATTATTTCCTGACTGTTTATCAATTAATTCTCCGCCAGTAAAGCCCTTTGCCCACCTCGCTGGGATATCAAGCGTTCGCAGAAGCACTACCATCGATGTAGAAAAATTATCGCAATAGCCTGCTTGCGATTCAAATAAAAATTGATCAACATAATCTTGGTGTTTCTCCGGAACAGGAACTTCTGTCGTTTGATAGGTAAATCCATTACTGGAGAAATACTGTTCAATTGCCTTTGCCTTATCATAACGATTCTCTTTATCTGCAGTAATTTCTTGCGCTAGTTCGCCAACCCGTTCCGGAAGGCTATCAGGGAGCTGTAAATATGAATCATAAGGATCAGCTTGACCGGAAGCTTCTCGTAATGCGGTAATATCAAATGTTGGATAATCATAATTAATCGTATAGGTTTCCATGTTATCCATCAGCTCATAATCATCATTACGTAGCTGAATGGCTTCGGAACGTGCGTCCACAAAAGCCTCTGCAATTTTTGGATCGAGTTCTTTAAAACCATATGGCTGTAATAATTTATCAAACGAATGATTACCAAGAAACTTGACAGTTGCCTGCAACTTCTGAGAATCTACCGAATCATCGTACATTGGTGGTATCTTTTCAAATGGTATATAGTGTGGACTACCAGAAAACTCCCACCCTTTTCCCGTATAAACATCCTTTGTCTCGATTCGCCAGTAATGATTTTGCTCTGCCGTTGCTTGAAAAACCGGTGTATAATCCTGGACAAATGATCCACCCAAACGTGAATCATCTTCGCCATAACCAACTTTTTGGATGAGCGAATTATTTCCAGAGCTACCAGCATTCTCTGCAGTGCTTGTAATAAATGGTACAGGGTCCGGCCATTGTGGATCAAACTTTGGTGCAGCGAATCCTACAACAGAAGAAAATAATACGGTTAAGATTAATGGCAATATCCAATCAGGCGATTTCTTCACCCAAGTAAATGGAATGGATTCTCGATCCAACTCCTTCATAAAATTAGCAATACCTAACGCAATAAAGGCAACAATGAAGGTTCTAAATATAGCAAATCCGCCATTATAGGCTGTGAAGGTGTCTAATATCGTTAAGTAAATAAATGTTAATAAAACAAATAGCAGTATTCGTTTCATCACTACAAACCAGTAATGTAGCAGGTAGCTCATTAGCCAAATTAATAGAAGAAAGAGAACACTTCTAAAAAGTGGCGTCAAATCGTACCAGGTTTGCGCAAATAACGCTTGTACATTATATGAGATATCAAGAAATAACTGTTCAAACCACATCGGGCTTAAAAAAGTCGGATCTAGAAACAAGCTGTCAATAATAATAAATAAAGCAGTACCCTTCAATATAAATGAAATCCACCATTTTATTTGAAATAAGGAAAGACTAAAACAAAAGATACCATAAAGTATAAATATCATGATATTATTTGTATCTGTTATTTCCTGCAAAGGGTATAACCATTCTAGAAATAGCATGAAGCCACAAATATACAAAATAGAGGTGTAAAATATCGAATTACGTTGTTCCTGATTCATCATTTTCCTTTCACCTCTATTGGATTTTTCATCAACTGTTGTTGTGACAATACATGAATACGAATACCTTCAAACTGTAGTTGATGAATATAATGCTGATTAAGAGACATTTCTTTCGGCGATTGAATGAGCAAAACAATGACTCGCTTTGAACGCTGGTTTACTTTTTTAACCATTTCATTAAAGTTATTATCAATATGGCTAGTAATAATTAAAATTACGCTCCCACTAGCTATCTTCATTCGTTCACGCTGCATCTGTAGCGAAAAGGATTGATTGCCACCAGGCTTCATTCTAGTAAGATGCTGTCTTACCATATCTGATTTTAATGGGTCATGATGTATCGGAAAATATACTGTACTAGCTCCTACTGTTAACAAGCCTATTTGAGTAGATTGCTTTTTCACATGTTCCATTAAAGAAAAGGTGACTTCTACCATTCCCTCAAACGTAACATCATTAAGATGCTCATCGGAGCAGCCATCTAATACTAGTAAGATATCCGTACTCTTCTCTTGTTCAAATTCCTTTGTCATAACCGTGTTCTTCCTAGCTGTCTGCTTCCAATCAATCCACGAAAATCGATCTCCAGGCATGTATTCTCGTATTCCTGTTGCCACATTTGTGTTATTTAATTGTAGCGCGGAAGAAGTAGTCGCGCCTTGCTCAAAGCTAATTATCTGTTCTTTAAATACCATTGGACGAGCATTTGGGTACACTACTAATACATCAGCAAGTTGAAACACATGCTCCTTTTTTACGAGACCAAAGAAATCACCAGTACGTATGCGAACAGCATTTAAATAATGCTCACCTCTAGGGACATGCTCCAATTGATAAGTAAAACTAAACTCCCGTCTAAATGCAGGAAAAATGACTTTTTTTAAAGTACGACTAATAGTTAGCTTATCAGGATTATCCATATACCGATACTTGTCATTTTTGTTATCCAATTTTCGTAACGAACTTGGAATCACTTCTTCACATATGCAATAGTACAAAGGGAAAGCCAATTTCCTACGAATCGTTATGGTCACGGACACACTCTCACCTGCCCCAACAACCGACCTAGAAAACTTCCTTGTCATCTTCCAATTTTTTATGGGATGTAATAGAAACCCTATCTGATAACAAAAAATCGGAATAAATCCAAAGAATAAGAACCAACTTACGAATCCACCCTGAAACATTGCATAAGAGAATAATAATAGGAATAAAAAGACAACAAACAGCCCATTTAGTATCATTCGCACATGAGCGTTCATTAACTAAATTCCTTCCGAATAGGTACATGAGTACTTTTAACAATGGATGAAATGATATCATCAGCTGTTACGCCATCATATTTCGCCTCTGAGGTTAATATAATTCGGTGTGCTAAAACATATGAAGCAAGAAATTTAACATCATCAGGTAATACGTAATCACGCTCCATAATATATGCATATGCTTTTGCTGCTTTCATTAGGGCGATGGATCCTCTTGGACTAACTCCTAAATAAATAGACGGGTTAGATCGTGTACTAGAAATTAAATTGATAATATAGTGCTGGACATTTTTGTCCACATAAACATTTGCTACTTCTTCTTGTATCCCTTTTAACTCTTCTCTAGTAAGTACAGCTTCAATAGATTCAATGGGTTGTTCACGAGCATTCCGTTCTAGCATTTCAAGCTCCTCTCCAAACGTTGGATAACCCATCTTTAATTTTAAAATAAATCGGTCTAATTGTGCTTCTGGAAGTGGATACGTGCCTTCATACTCAATTGGATTCTGTGTTGCCATTACAAAGAATGGACTAGCTAGAGCAATCGTTTTTCCATCTACGGTAACATTTTTTTCTTCCATTGATTCTAGGAGGGAAGATTGTGTCTTAGGGGAAGTACGATTAATTTCATCAGCTAAGATAATATTGCCCAAAATAGGTCCGCCACGAAATTCGAACTCTAATGTTTTCGGATTATAAATAGAAACTCCTGTGACATCAGAGGGGAGCAAATCTGGTGTAAATTGAATTCTACGAAAATCACAATCTAATGATTTAGCTAATGTCTTTACGAGCATTGTTTTCCCAACACCTGGTACATCCTCCAAGAGAACATGTCCTTGAGCTAGTAGTGCTACTAAACTAAGAACAGCCGCATCCTCTTTACCAATCATTACTTTATTTATATTAGTTAATACCTTTTCAATCTTTACATTATATACTGCCGTACCCTGCATACCCTTACCCCTCTCTGCCAAACTGTTGTTTTCATGTAATTTAAATATTCTTTCAGTTCAATTTATACCTATTTTATGCAAATTCCCTTTACTATCCATCCCTTTATCTCTTTACTATCATGCATATCTTGCTAGTGCTAGTCCCTTTGTCATGACTTAAAAAGAATTGGGCGAAATTTTGCTAAAGCACATTTATAATATTTACATCTAAAAGTTGAGATTAACTAGTCTATAAAGTGAAACTTCAATCCGTGAAGTTTGGTTTATCCCCCGCTGATTGGTAGAGTACCACAAGGGGATGACCTAAAGGCCTTTGAACCAATCAGACATGTACTGACAGTCGATCCTCTCTTACCAATATTGGTTTCACTTTATTTGAAGCGAGAGTGTTACTGCCAGTTATAAGTGGGATAAACCTAATTAAATAAACATCTATTTCTAATTAGCCTACTATTACTATACTAAAAAAGCCCTACTAGTGAAAGGCAGACAATTAAATAGTTTTCCTTACTAATATAAACGTTTATGACAATACTTATACCTACAAAGGTGAAAATTCAATTCGCGGGGGTTACTGCCAATTATATGTAGGATAATAGCGAGTAATAGACTAGTTCATTATTTTGCGAATGAAATAGGAGATGGAGAAAAAAGTAGATACTCTTTTTCTATCTTTTCTATGTATCTTAGAAAAGCTCCAGCTTACTTCTATCCATCGTTTACATACACCCTTTTAATCCGACTCATTAAGCTAGCAAGTACTTCATCTATATTACTATGTATCCAATCGGCAATGTCTCTCGCTGAGATAATCTGCTCATGCTGGCTTCCGATAATAACAACTTCATCTCCTTCATGAACATTAGGAATAGCGGTCAGGTTTACAAATGTTTGATCCAAGGATATTGTACCAATTATCGGTACACATTGGCCTTTTACCAACACCAGGCCATTATTAGAAAGTAATCTTTTAAAGCCATCACCATGACCGATAGGAAGAACGCCGATCTTCTCATTCGCTTTCGTTACATATTCTCCACCATATCCTACACTAGAACCAGGCGGTAAGGACCTTATATGAATTAGCTTTGATTTTAAAGACAATACTCTATTTAACGAAATCAGCTTATCCTGTCTACGATCTGGAGTATATCCATAAAGGGCAATCCCAGTTCGTACCATATCAAGATGCATATCCTCTCTTTCAATCGCGATTGTCGAAGCACCTACATGGTGTACGGGAAAGGAATATCCAGCTTCATGGAGCTTCTTTGTCGTCTGCGTAAACAAATGAAATTGGTTTTCTGTTGTCGACCAGTCCCCTTCATCCGCACTAGAAAAATGTGTGAATATCCCTTCCCAGGACAGCCCGGGTAAATGATAACAAGCCTTACAAAAGGAGAGTGCATCATTTGGTTCGATCCCAAATCGTTGCAGACCTGTATTTAGTTTTAGATGAACAGGCATGCGTTTTTGCTGTCTAACAGCCATCTTACTAATCGATTCTGCTATATCTACTGAACTGATCGTTGCTGTCAAATGATGATATACAACATCCTTTGCTTGTGAGGAGGTTATAGGTGGTAGAATATGTATTGGGACATGGATACCACATTGACGGAGTAGAGACCCTTCTTCAACACTGGTCACTCCTATCCGATCTGCGCCAGCTTGGATTGCTTCCTGAGCGATGGGAACAATCCCATGACCATAGGCATTTGTTTTCACGACAGCCATCATCATACAATTTTTTAATTGTTTCTTTACCATTATTATATTATAACGAAATGCAGTAAGATTAACTTCCGCGATTGTATGACTAGCAGCTAATGTATTTACAAATTGGAACATTTTCTACCCCCCATTTACAATGAAGCTACCGTTCACTTAAGTCTTGAATAGCTGCAGCAAAACAATTGATAATCTCCCGAGTGATTTCACCAGGCTCTCCTGTTCCAATCTTATGATCATTTACAAATACAATTGGTACAATATCTAATTTGGTTGCTGAAATAAAAACTTCATCAGCCATCCGTAAATCATCTATAGTAAAGGCACACTCACGAACTGGAATGCCAGTTTCATAGCATAATTCAAGTATTTTCATTCTTGTAATACCGTTTAAAATGAAATGATTCGCTGGGTGTGTCATTACACAATTATCTTTTACAATGAACACATTAGAAGCACTTGCCTCTGTAATAATACCCTCTCGATGGAGAATAGCCTCTACCGCATTATTCTCTACTGCCTTTTGTTTGGCCATAACATTCGGTAGTAAGTTTAATGTCTTTATGTCACAACGTAACCAACGTATATCCTCCGTTATAATTGCCTTTGCTCCATTTTTCGCTTCTTCCTTCATTGTTTCTTCCACTTTTGTATAAGCAACTAATACAGGAGAAACGTTACTTGGATATTGATGCCATCTTTCAGCTACTCCTCTTGATATTTGTAAATAGACAACACCTTCCTTTAATTGGTTCATCGTTACAAGTTGTTTTAAGTTGTCCTTCAACGTGTCGATAGGACAAGGTAACATCATTTGAATTGCTTCAGCACTTCTTTTTAATCTTCTTAAGTGATCATCCAATAGAAAAAAATCCCCATCATACACACCAATAACTTCATAGACTCCGTCACCAAACTGATATCCTCGATCCTCTATATCAATAAGTCTACTTCTATCCATAATCGTTTGATTGTATAACATTTTATTCATCGCCAGACCTCCTAATGATTATTGAGAATACCTCTTTGCCAGATCTAACACCACCGATGTATCTACACGATTTCCACTAATGATAAGTACGACGTTGGAACCAATGAGAGTAGCTTTATTTTCTAGTATAGCTCCAATACTTGCCGTTGCAGCACCTTCAATAACTTGATGATGCTTATCGAGCATAAAAGCCATCCCTTTAGCAATTTGCTGTTCGTTTACTAATAAAATGTCATTTACATATTGTTGAACCATGGAAAATGTATATTGATTATTTAAACCAATACCACCAAGAAGGCTATCTGCTAGCGTATTATTTTCCGTAACTTCCATTGGCTTGCCCGCCTGCATACTCTCATACATAGCCGCTCCTCTTTCTGTAGAAACGCCAATAAGATATAGCTTCGGATTGGTTTGCTTTAATGCTACTCCAAGACCAGAATGCATACCACCTCCTGATAAGCCAGCAAGTACGGTATCTACTTCAGGCAGAGTTTCTAGCAATTCTAGCCCCATTGTTCCATAGCCTGCTATCACATACGGATCATCAAACGGATGGATAACAGTAAATCCATGTTCTCGCTGCAATTGATAACTATATTTTTCAGCGTCATCCTGTGATGTACCAATTACTTCCACACGAGCACCGGTAGATCTTAATACATCAACTTTTGCTTTGGGTACTCTATTGGAAATACAAATAACAGCATCGATATCAAGCTGTTTTGCAACATAACCAACACTAACTCCAAAATTCCCAGTGGAAAATGTAGTAATCCCCTTTGCTCTTTCCATTGGAGTTAAACTAAGGATCTTATTTGCTGCACCTCTTATTTTAAAAGAATTCGTTATATTCCAATTTTCCATCTTTAAATACACGGATTTTCCAGTTACGTCCGATAAATCATTTGAATAGACAAGTGAGGTAGGCTGAGCAATAGAAGCGATCCGTTTGCGAGCTTTCCAAATATCCAACAGGTCAACCTTTCTCATATCGCACCCTTTCCTTAATTCACTATTAGTCACTATTTCTTAAGAGTTGATCTTCCACATATGCAATATGCTGTTCCACTTGTTTTTGTACTAATTTAGCGTTCTTTGTAAGCAATGCCTCATATAATTGCTTATGTTCTTTATAATATGAGATTGGACTTGAATAATATTTGTCCAGATGAGCAACGTATACCCGAATCTGAACTGCTATCGATTCATATATTTTAATGAGTCGTGAATTACCACACCTATTAATTACATATTGATGAAATTTTAAATCTAGACCAAACAACTGGTCCCAATTTTCTTTTTGTGCTTCCAACTCCATTTCTTCAATAATGGACAGCAATTGTATAAAATGCTTTTTTTCCAAGTGTTTTAATGCTTTCACAAAAGCGTTTGTTTCAATCATTAAACGCAATTCAGTCATCTCATCTAAATCACGATTGGTAAACATAGAGACAAATGTGCCTTTACGGGCTCTGTTAACCACTAACTCCTCCTGTTCAAGAATCTTCAATGCCTCTCGCACAGTACTTCGACTGACATCAAATCGCTCTGCAATATCCGTCTCAATCAGCCGATCGCCAAATCCAATTTTCCGTATTAAAATATCTTGGCGAAGTTGTTCAGCAATCAATTCACCTAAAGACTTTTTTAGTAATACGCCATTATCATTCATTGATATTAACTCCTTTTTTTACCTCTTAGAAATGTGTCGACAAGTACATTAGTATTTAGTTAGAGGGGGAATAGAGTGAAACTTCCATCCGGTTTTTACTGAAACATATACGTACAAAGACTACATTCGTCACGTCCTGTGGCAACGCCTTTGTGACCTACTTCCATGTAGGCCCGAACCAATCGGACATTTACTGGCAGTCGATCCCATACTTAGCTATATTGGTTTCAATTGATTGCGTGATTTGGGGATCTTACTGCCAGTTATATGCGGGATAAATGGACCTTGACTTATTTATTAGAACCTACTATGTTGAAAGTAATTTAATTTTAAGATAGTACAGAATGGGGGAAGCTTATTATGAAAATTCTTGCCTATCAACGCGTCGAAAAGCCTGTGCTTGATGATTTACAAAAAAACCATGACGTTCAATTTTTTAAGAATGTGGATACAAATTCAGATCAAGCTTTCTTAGCTTTTCTTCAACAAGCAGATGGTATTATTGGACTCGATTTAAAGATTGATCGTCAATTATTGGATCGTGCTCCAAACTTAAAAATTGTTAGTAATGTTTCAGTTGGGTACAATAACTTAGATTTAGAAGCATTGACTAATAGAAAGATTATGGCAACTAATACTCCTGGCATTCTGACCGATACAGTCGCTGATATGGTCTTTGGCTTAATACTATCAACAGCTAGAAGGCTCCCCGAACTCAATCAACTCGTAAAATCAGGTAATTGGGTTGAATCACTGGATAGTAGACATTATGGTACTGATGTACATCATAAAACAGTAGGTATTATTGGTATGGGGAGAATCGGCTTTGCCATTGCCCAACGAGCTCATCATGGTTTTGATATGAACATTCTCTACCACAGCCGCACCCGAAAGCCCGAAGCTGAAGAGAAATTTCAGGCAACCTACGCTAGCTTAGATCAATTATTACAGCGTTCTGATTTCGTTTGTCTGATTACACCATTAACTAAAGAAACAAAACATTTGATTGGTCAACGGGAATTTAACTTGATGAAGAAAACAGCTATTTTCATTAACGGTTCTCGCGGAAAGACAATTGTCGAACAGGATTTAATTCAAGCGTTAAAAAACGGCAATATCGCAGGTGCTGGCCTTGACGTATTTGAACAAGAACCTGTCGATCCTAAAAATGATTTATTGAAAATGGATAATGTAGTCACCTTACCCCATATTGGTTCATCGACTCGCGAGACGGAATTAAAAATGTCAGCATTAGCTGCCGAAAATTTGCTTGCAGGTTTACGTGGACAAAAGCCACCAAACTTAATTAATGATACGGTATGGAAATAAAGTGAAACTTCCATCCGTGGGAGCTGTTATCCCCACGGATGGTTAGTACCACAAGGGTATGACCTAAAGGCCCTTAAACCAATCGGACATTTACTGGCAGTTGAACCCACAATTAGCTATATTGATTTCTCTTCACTGCTTGAGATGGGGGCTTACTGCCAGTTATATGCGGGATAAAGTGAGACTTCCATCCGGTTTTTACTGAAACATATACGTACTAAGGCTTCATTCGCCACGTCCTGTGGCAACGCCTTTGTGACCTACTTCCATGTAGGCCCGAACCAATCGGACATTTACTGGCAGTCGAACCCACACTTAGCTATATTGGTTTCTCTTCATTACTTGAGGGGGGCTTACTGCCAGTTATATGCGGGATAAAGTGAGACTTCCATCCGTGGGGAAGTTTGTTTATCCCCTCGGATGGTTAGACGAACCAATCGGACATTTACTGGCAGTCGATCCCATACTTAGCTATATTGGTTTCAATTGATTGCGTGATTTGGGGATCTTACTGCCAGTTATATGCGGGATAAATTAGTACGGATATTATTTCCACCTTCGTTCAAGGCAGTCACTTACGTTCTGCCTTAAACGAACCGTTTTGCTATATTTAGGCTAATCGAATATTAGGTTTTACTAATAATTCACGAGGAAAATCTGCTAACACTTCACAGCCTTTATCTGTTACGCGAAAAGATTCACTTATTTCAACCCCCATATGGTCAAGCCATATTCCTGGTATCATATGAAAAGTCATGTTCTCTCTAAGGATTGTATGATCGCCAGCTCTTAGACTAGCAGTATGCTCTCCCCAGTCTGGGGGATAGTTTAATCCCATTGAGTAACCAAGCCTCGAATCTTTTTTTATTCCACTTTTCTCTATAACTCTGCGCCACACAGCCTCTACCTCTTCACAAGAAATACCTGGACGAATGGCATCTAACGTTATATTTATCCCCTCTACTACGACGTCTGCGATATATTGAATATTTTCATCTGGCATACCAAGAAAGATTGTTCTAGCTAAAGGTGAGTGATATCGTTTATAGCAACCAGATAATTCAATAATTACCGGATCACCTTGTCGGAATAGCTCATCTGTCCACGTAAGATGACAAGCTGAAGTTCGATCACCAGTTGGTAATAATGGTACAATTGCAGGGTAATCTCCGCCAAAATCATCTGTTCCCCGGATCTGGGCATGAGCAATTGCTGCAGCAGCATCGGATTGCCTTACTCCAGCATCAATGGAATCAAAAGCAGCCTGCATCGCCCCTTCAGCGATTTTTGATGCAATTTTAATACATTCTATTTCCTGATCAGACTTAATAATTCGTATCCAATTTACTAAATTTGTTCCGTCCTTAAATACAGCATTAGGCAGATTTTCTTTTAGCTTCATAAAATTTTTTGCTGTGAAATAGTAGGCATCAAACTCAGCTGCAATCGTTTTCTTGTCATACTTTTTAGCTTTAATAAAATCACTGACAAACTCCATCGGATGTTTTTCGGAAGACTGGATATAATCATCTGTATATGGATATACATGATCCGCTTCTAACCAAGATGTGTGGAAAGCCGCACTAGCATCTTGCCCTCTGCCAATCCAATAAGGTTGATCCTCATCAATAAAAATGACAAGCAATTGATGTACGTAGAATGACCATGCATCATATCCACTTAAATAATTCATATTAGCTGGATCTGTGACAAGTAAAACCTCAATTCCTTCATTAGCCATACGGTGTTTTGTTTTTATTAACCTTTCATAATATTCAGAAATAGAAAAAAACACCATACAAACCCCTCCATTCATTTAAAGTGAAGCTGCTTGAGTGAAAAACACCAACATCAAAGTAGATCATATAAATATCACAAGAATTAATATTGTTGTTAATTGTAATTTCTTTGATGATTGGAAAAGTTTAACAATCATGGGCGAGGAACTTTTCATTGCCCATGCGTTTAAAAAGACAGTTACAGTAGGCATTAGAAATAAAGTGAAACCTCAATTAGGTTTTTACTAAAACAAACACGTACAAAGGCTTCATTCGCCACGTCCTGTGGCAACGCCTTTGTGGCCTACTTCCATGTAGGCCCGAACCAATCGGACATTTACTAGCAGTGCCCCCCTCTTACCAATATTGGGTTCACTTTATTTGGGAAGCTTACTGCCAGTTATATGCGAGGTAAAAGGGTGGGATTAATAGAACATGCCTGTCGATTGTCGGCATTAAATACAAAATAATGCACACAAATTAAAAAGTATGGAATACGTTATATTTTCTTCTAATGTGTACTATAAATATATGTAATAACACAATAAATGATGAAAATGCTATTTAAAAATGGGCGCAGACAGAGCAATCTCTGCCTCTACCCATTTATTTTGTCACAGACTACACTTGAGAATAGTATAGCAATTGAATGTTTAATCGTCTATATCATTTTTCTGTATTTTATAAATTTATTGACTATTTTCTTTAAATGTGTTTAATTATTGGTAACTTGAATTGTCGACAAACGACAAAGAGAGCCAACCTGAAATCACTACAGTAACTATTCCTCATTCATCATATATCACATTTGCTACTTTTCCCATCTTTCACTTTCAGCTTTTTTATTTGATCCGATTATAGAAAGGAGTTTGTTATATTGGAACCAACTATAAAAAAAGAGGACCTGTTGGAAAAAGATGAGAAGTATCTTTGGCATGGCATGAAAAGATATAACCCTAGCAGTACAATGATTAGCACCAAAGCTGATGGTATCTGGATCACGGATATCGACGGTAATAAATTTCTTGATGCACAGGCAGGATTATGGTGTGTTAATGTAGGTTATGGTCGAGATGAACTAGCTGACGTCTGTGCACAGCAATTAAAAGAGATGCCTTATTATCCATTAACACAAAGTCATATACCAGGAATAAAATTAAGTGAAAAATTAAATGAATGGCTAGGCGACGATTATGTTATTTTTTATTCCAATAGTGGATCGGAAGCTAATGAGACAGCCTTCAAAATTGCCCGCCAATATTACCAACAGACTGATGCACCTAATCGCTATAAATTTATTTCACGCTATCGCTCGTATCATGGTAGCACTTTAGCTACATTAGCAGCCGGTGGACAAAATCAACGGGCCTATAAATACGAACCATTAGCATCAGGCTTCGTCCATATCACACCGCCGGATTGCTATCGGAGCCCTTTTACGCACGAAAATGAACAATGCTGTCACCAAGCTGCTGATGAGTTAGATCGCACAATTACTTGGGAGATCAAAGAAACAATTGCTGGATTTATTATGGAGCCAATTATTACTGGCGGCGGAATATTAGTTCCCCACGATAGTTATATGAAAAAAGTTCGTGAGATTTGTGATAAGCACGGTGTCTTATTAATTGCTGATGAAGTTATCAACGGGTTTGGTAGAACAGGGAAGCCCTTCGGATTTATGCATTATGATGTAAAACCAGATATAATTACGATGGCTAAAGGACTAACAAGTGGATATATGCCACTAGCAGCAACTGCTGTAAAACGTGACATATATGAAAAATTCAAAACCTCAACGAAGAAATACGATCATTTCCGTCATGTTAACACATTTGGCGGCAGCCCAGCAGCTTGTGCTGTTGCTATACGAAATTTAGAGATTATGGAAGAGGAACATTTAGTCACTAACGCTGCGAACCTGGGGGAATATTTGCTCGCAGAATTACAAGAACTGTATACGCACCCTAATGTTGGTGATATTCGTGGTAAAGGACTATTAGCTGGTATTGAGCTTATAAAAGATAAACAAACAAAGGAACCAATTGATGAAACCATAGCTGCAGGCGTCGTGAACTATTGTAGAAAAAAAGGCATCATAATTGGCAAAACAAGTGATACGGTTGCAGGCTATAACAATATTATAACGATGTCACCACCGCTTTCTATATCAAGAGATGAAATTAATTATCTAGTAACCATCCTAAAGGATGCTATTGCTGCGATTTAGTATAAAGTGAAACTTCCATCCGGTTTTTACTGAAACATATACGTACAAAGGCTTCATTCGCCACGTCCTGTGGCAACGCCTTTGTGACCTACTTCCATGTAGGCCCGAACCAATCGGACATTTACTGGCAGTTGAACCCACAATTAGCTATAATGGTTTCTCTTCACTGCTTGAGGGGGGCTTACTGCCAGTTATATGCGGGATAAATTTCGAACGCCAACACACCCAAAAACAGCATAAAGGCTTTTGGATGTGCGAGTAACGTGTAAAAAAGATTATTCATAAAGGACACTGTTTTCGTTATCTGGAATGGAAGGCGGTCGACACCAGCGGGAAAAGCACGAGGTGAAGACCCCGTAAGCGAGCGCACTTTGCGAGTGCGGAGACTGAGACCGTGCCCGCGGTAAGCGTACCGCCTGAAGCGCAAGATAACAAGGGCATACCGCTCGCCGTTTTTCATCCCTATTGAATACTATTTCTTAGTTAGTCGGCACTAAATTTATACAGGATAACATTCATGACCAACGTCATTTGACAAAGAGCCAATTTACAAAACTATTTTTTACCTAGCGCAAACGCCCGATTAGAAGCGTAGCGACTGGAGTTGCACGCAGCTCAACAAGCGCATATTTATCCACATGGGCAAAATTTTGCAATTTCCTAAACTATAAAAAAATCGAGTATATACCTTTAACAGGCTATACTCGATTTTAAAGACCTTAGTTATACAATATTGGTGCACCTGGTCCAAGCTCGATACCAAGCAGCATCCACACGACAAGCATAATCGTCCATCCGATAAGGAAGAAAATGGAATACGGTAGCATCGTTGAAATTAACGTACCAATTCCCATTTTTTTATCATATTTTTGTGCGAACGCAATAATAATTGCAAAGTAAGTCATCAGTGGAGAAATAATATTCGTTGAAGAATCTGCAATCCGATACGCCATTTGTGTTAACTCTGGAGAATAGCCTAGTTGCATCATAATCGGTACGAAGATCGGAGCCATCATCGCCCATTTTGCCGAGGCACTACCAATAAAGATATTAATAAAGGCTGCCAATACGATAAATACGAGCACCAATGGTATTCCTGTTAAATTAATATTTTGTAAAAACTCTGCACCATATACGCCTAGCACTAACCCCATGTTAGATTCATTAAAATATGCAACAAACTGTCCCGCGGTAAAAGCTAATACGATAAACATACCCATGGAAGCCATTGTATCTGACAATTGCCCAGCTACATCTTTATCATTTTTAATTGCTTTTGTTACCTTCCCGTACACGAGACCAGGAATAAAGAAGAGAATAGCAATAATTGGTACCAATGAATCCATAAATGGTGAATCAATAATTGGCTGATCACCTGTTCCACGCATAGGAGCTCCTTCAGGTACGATGAGTAAGGCGGTTAAAATGACAGCAATAATAATCGATACAACAGACCAAATTAATCCTTTTTTCTCTATACTGGTTAGCTTCTCAATCTTCTCTCGATACTCCCCTTTGTATTCTCCTAAACGGGGCTCTACAACACGTTCCGTAACCCATGTACCAATAATGGTAAGCACAAAAACGGATACAATGATAAACCACCAGTTCATGGCAATACTCATTGACTCTGCATAAGCTGGATCAATGACAGCAGCACCAGCTATCGTTAACTCTCCGAGTAAAGCATCTGTTCCCGATAAAAATAAATTTGCACTAAACCCGCCAGATACTCCCGCGAAAGCTGCTGCCAGACCGGCTAATGGATGACGACCAATTGCCGCAAATAATAATGCACCAAGCGGTGGTAATACGACATATCCAGCATCCGATGCTACGCTTGACATGATCCCAGCAAACACCAAACCTAATGTTATAAAACGATTCGGTACGGACAGGACAAACCCACGAAGCAATGCACTAATGAGACCAGAGCGTTCTGCAATTCCAATACCTAACATGGTAACTAATACTACTCCAAGTGGGGCAAACCCAATGAAGTTATCCGTCATGCTAGTGAAAATATATTGTATCCCTTCCGCATTTAGCAAATTTTTAATTTCTACCATCTTCCCCTCTTCTCCAGGATGCTCTACACTAATTCCTAGAGGAGAAAGAGCTGCTGATAATAGCAATACAATTAATGCCAATATTGCGAATAATGTAACTGGGTGTGGTAACTTATTTCCAACTACTTCAATGCCATCCAACGAGCGTTGGAATACACCTTTCTTCTTCCCCATATCATTTCTCCTTTCTCTTGTTGTCAAATGGGTAATATTCTGAAAATAAACCTAAAATGTAAGCGCATGTAATCCATTATATAAGGCATATCCATAAATGGAAATAGAAACAAAATAAGTAAAAATAATAATATTTTTCCCAATATTATTCCAATTAAAAAAGATATTTGTGCCAATACTACTACATGAAGGCTAATATCGCTATGATCACCTTCACCAATTGATACATATATGCTCCATAAATAGACTTAAGACAGATTAAGAAAAACTGAGCAAAATTCGCTCAGTCCTTATCACTAAATGCTCAGATTTACGCTTCCTCTAGTAGCTATTATGGAATAATAGCTACTGCTTGCTTGACCACCACTCCGGCTGCCCACTTCCCTTTCCGTGGGGT
>NZ_JAWDHA010000009.1:0-114288 GCF_034190895.1 Virgibacillus sp. M23
TCCCTACACCTCCTTGTCATTTAAATAATATATATATATTTCTTTCTGCATGTTTCGCAACAAAATGCTTTCTTGCATGGCTTTCCGCAATTTCCGCATATGTTCATCTCTATAAAGCCTCCTTAATCTCTGCTAATGCCATAAATAACTTTTGATTCGATCTTTCTATTTCATTTAGATAGCTTTTTAAATCACTGACAGCTTTTTCATCGATTAGTAGACATTTAGTATTCATAGCTTTAAAACAAGCTGTTAAGGTAGAATAAAACCCTTTAAATTTATAGTCGGTTATTTCTTGTTTTTCTTTTGGATTCCAGTACGTTTCCAATCGTTCAATAAAATAGTTACTATCATCCCATTTCCGTATACGCACATTGTCTATTTCCATGATTACTGGTTTATTTGACATCCCTAGACCTCCTCATGCACTAAATAATGCTGATAAAACTTAAGAAAGCGTACTATTCCTCTCAATTCTTCACTGTTAAAACTATCCAATGCTTCTCTTGCGCCTACTGCTTCCATCCCATTGCTTCTTAGTTCTTCATACATTTTCTTTTCCTCATCTGTATAGCACCCATTGTCTAATTCTTTTATATAATCCATCCCTAGACCTCCCTAACTTCTGGTAATTTGAATAAGTGGTTTTCTATACTTTTGAATTTATCTTGTGTTAATTCATCTATAAATACCTCGTTATCTGGACTGTGTACTCTTACAGAAAACCCGTTTAATTGGTCTTTTTCTGTTATCAAATTTAGAATTTCCATAAAGTAATCGTTAGGTGCTATTAAGAACTTATCTCCTTTTTTTATGTCACTAAATTCCATCCCTAGACCTCCTAAAATTCGCTAGTCGCAAACATATCTGGCTTATCGCAATACTTATTAATTAATTTTCCTATCTCATCGGTTTCTCCGTTAAAACCATCGTGATAATAAGTAAAATGTTCTTCGGAATCCATTTCCCTAACTTCGTCTCCGCCATTAAATTCCTTATATTCTTCCCAAAGTTCATTGCCAAACTGAGTAATGTAAATATTAATCGCTTGCCCTTTGCTTTCTGCACAAATCCACGTCTTCGCACCTTCGTCAAACTCATACATTTTTAATTTCATTTCCTAGACCTCCTTGTCATTTAAATAATATATATATATTTCTTTCTGCATGTTTCGCAACAAAATGCTTTCTTGCATGGCTTTCCGCAATTTCCGCATATGTTCATCTCTATAAAGCCTCCTTAATTAACAACTTTTTTCCAAATATAAATTATAGACCATCCAATTATAGCCCCTATTATAAAACCGATAGCATCCAACATTGAACGACCTCCTTAAGATACCAATTTTTATTTCTAACCTCATTATCTGTATTTATACAAGCTCTTCCATTCCACGCCAAAGCTTATAGTCGTCATCAACAAGTTCGAAATATTCAAAGCTGTTTTTATGATTCTTATCGTTTAGTGCTTTTACAATACGATTCCCCCAATACTCACTCACATTTTCTGCGATTAAAGTATCTGCTTCACTTTCTCTATTGAAATTATCTACCAATATAACCTTCATCCCCTAGCCC
Source organism: Virgibacillus sp. M23 (assembly GCF_034190895.1). NCBI lineage: Bacteria > Bacillati > Bacillota > Bacilli > Caryophanales > Bacillaceae > Virgibacillus > Virgibacillus sp. M23. The sequence goes on from NZ_JAWDHA010000009.1 coordinate 1,578, forward strand.
TCCTTCACTATCATTGTGTCGTAAGCTTTTTTAACAACCTCATAATAATCCTCGGCGTCTTCCATGTAATAAACTCCGTACAGGGTCAAGACAGTGCCATCGATGAGTACAGGTGGTCGTATTTTACTTTACTTAAGATTGTTTGGCTCAACACTTATTGTATTTACCATCTCTGTCATAATACGATCATTAGAAGCACAATAAACTGATATCATGCTGGGAAACGTATAGTTTTCCTTAACCTTTTCATTCCATTCGTTAGTCCATATCTCCATCTATTTACCTCCCTAAATTTTATAAAAGCACGATTTTAATAATTTCCAATCTCATTAAATATCTTTTCAATAATTTCTACTGGAACATATTTATAAACCGTATCCATGCCCCGATATATCTCAACTTCTTCTAACTCTGAGAATGTTGGAAGACCCCCCCCTCTATTAATGCAATACTTTTATTCTAGCGTTACAAACGCATTTATTAACGTGCTTTTTCAAGATTACTTCATTACCACAGCTTGGGCATTTAAAAACAGGATATTTTGAATCATCATCTTTGGGCTTCTTTTTACTCAACTGATTTCCTCCTTTGTTTCTATAGTGTTTCTTTCGATGTATTTATAATATCACGTACAATTTTATATTGCAATACTTTTGTTTTAAGTTGTTTAATTAAATTTCAATTCGATAAATTTCTATGTATAGCGTAGACACATCTACGCTTAAAATTATAAACCTAACATTGCTAACAATTCATCGTCTGACGGAGCCTGTTTATCATCTATAAACATCGCATTATGCTCTTTATACTCTTTATAGAAAGAGCAGTATTCCTTTAAATCACAGAGATTATTACAGTAAAAAGAGTCGGCTTCTGCAATTTTATCTCTATTAAATGCTGTCTCAGCATCCCCAGACTCAGTTTTATCTACAATATTATCTAAAGTCGATATTAATGACTTCTTAAATGATTCTAAGACCTCTTCCGTCATTTCAACATCGATATGACAGTCGCTTACAGTGTATTTCTCCTGAACAAACTTAGGCATATTATCTAAACTGTTATTATTTATAGCATCTTCAATCATTGTATTAATGGCAATCACGTCATAGTTAACTGAATCCAACTCGTCAATTTTAGTTTTTAAACCTTCAATTTCTTTAGAAATAATAACCTTTTCATCTTCTGTTCGGACTTTAGCGTTATATTTGCGCTCAAGTTTTTTGATTTCCTTTTCAACCTTGGCAATTTCTTTTTGAACACCTTCCAAATCCTTACGTAGTTGATTTGATATTTTGCCTACCCATAATCTTCTTTCTGCCTTTGTGACCTTCTCTTTTCCATTGGCTTGTATATATGACACGTTAAGATATTTCATCATATCATATCTAATTTTAATTTTATCCATAGGGAATTCTCTCATCTTATTATCCACCATTCTTCCATGCTGGTTGATTCCCATTGCATAAATCATGAGTTGCCTAGCTTTCTCTAAAAGCTTTTTCCCACTAAATCCACTTATACTTGATGTTTTGTAGTCCATAATAACAATGTTGCCATCTTCATCAATAAACTCAGAGTCGATGTATCCTTGAAAAGCATACTTCTCATTTCCTTCAAAAATAGCGATAACTGGCTTTTCATTAATAACATTATATGGTATCTTTCTCACGTTTGAGAAATAGTGTTGTAGATTTTCAATATAGCTTTCAAACTGACTTTGCTCAGGAAATGCAAGCTTAGGGTCATCTAACATGTTGTATTCAATTATTTTGTCTTCCAATTTTGAAGCCATTTCTTCATACGTATGTTCACCATCATATAAACCCTGAATGAGATCATGTGCCACGGTTCCCCACCATGTATAGCAATTGTCTTCGTTGATTCTTATTTTGTCTATATATTTGAGTTTATACAGCCATGTACAAGTGTCAAATGTTCCTACTTTTGAAAATGACCATAGTTTGTCCACTTCTAATTTTTCTTTAATCATATTTAGCTGTTCGCTACTCAATCTGTCTCCCACTAATTGTTTCCTCCCTTTTGACTGTCAATCATGTCAGCCATAAAATGAAATCTACATTTTGGTTCATATCTTATATTTGTATTACTAATAGTATCTCCAACTAATATTGAATCACCTTTAAAAACTGGTTTTCCATTGACCACTCTTTGATTATACATCGCCTTGCGTTTGCATCCTTTCACATGACAAACTGTTTTAATCTCTTCAATTTTATCTGCATGTGATAATAATACATTGGAAGCGACAAACAATATACCTCTAAAGTCGGTTCTCAAACCATAGGCGATAACTGGTATTCTCATGGTATCAGCAATTGATATTAACTCAAAAGCTTGTTCTTGAGTAAGAAACTGACACTCATCAACAAATACACACGATATGCTACCTTTCTTATCCATTTCCGTTTTCACACAAGTTAATATACTATCTTTTAAACTAATATCTATACACTCTGTCTTCGTCCCCACTCTACTTTCGATAAACCCATTTGCTGACCTAGTGTCGAGAGATGGCTTTATCACAACTACTTTATCACCTTTACTTTCGTAGTTATGAACTGATGCAATTAGATTCATTGACTTGCTTGAATTCATAGTTCCGTATCTGAAATACACTTTACTCAAATTAAAAACTCCTTTATATTAAAAGTCCAAAAGCTCTTCTACATTCAATTCTTTTACAGTACTATATTTAAGTGCTCTTAAATCAACTGCATACCATGTTTCTTTAAGAGATTCTAGCTTTTGAATAAATTCTCTCTTTTCTTTCTCGCCAAAAATGTGAACTCTTCGCTCATTTTTCATAGGAAGCATAATTTCGTATTCAATTACAAATATACTTTTACCTTTCATTGCCCTACCTCTTTTCTATATTTAAATAGATGCCTCCATATCTTTACACCCTTATCTATTGGACTATCATTTTCTCCAAGGATGTTGTAAGTGTCCCAAATATAACTAGTCTTTCTATACTTGGAAATCTTATTGCATGTATCAATCAAAAACTGCTCACCAATCGCTTCGCCATCGTCATTTTTCATAGTCATTACATCTTTATCAAAAGCAATAATAATTTCTGTATCTACAGGAGTGTAATAAAGTATTATTTGCACTTGAGCATCCGAAAGTTCGTGACCACCTACGCTACTGCTAAACCCTTCATTCCTGTGAATTGTATGATGTTTCAACACACTCTTCTCTGCCTCAAATATGACAAGCTTGTGATTAGAAATTACATAAGGCAAAGAATGACTAAAACCATATAAGTTATACATTTTCATATAACCTTTTATATAATTCCAATACTTTGGAATCTGAAAAGCCTTCATCTCAGCCTTGCTACGTAGAGTTCTTCCAGTTATACCTACAATGGCATTGGTATCATCATAATTAAAATGAGGAAAAATGATACGATCTTGCTTTGGGTCATAACCAACTTTAAAGAATTGAGAAGTCTGAGGCATTATCCCTTCATAAAAGAGATTGATGTGAGAAACCATGTCAAAGTCATACAGCTTCTCAATACCAAACTTTGGCACATCAAGCTCATTAATATCTACAGTTGTCCTGTTCTGACTTCTAATGCTTTTAAAATTTGCCAAAGGGTCTCTCTTTTTCTTAGTGGAGACTCCCCCAATTCCGAATAAAGCTTTAATGAACCTCATTGATTCAATAAACTTCTCTTTTCTGAAATGCTGTACCAGACCCAAAATATCTGTCTTAACCGTTTCACCATTTGAATAAACTCGGCTTGATAATGTGTCTATATTTACAGCAACGGACGTATGATTATCTCCAGATGGGGTAGCGCATCTTATCTCTCCTCTAGCCTGCCAAATGCTATGACAACCTATCTCTTCTAGAATCTTTTTAATCTTATCTATATCTTCCTTGATGTATTCCTTTAATTCTTCTGCGTTCATTTTCTCATCCACCTAATAAACAATGCTGATAAGTTCATTAATCACTATATCAGCATTGTTGCAATACTTTTTCTTAACTGAAAGCAATTGTCTTCTTTCCATTAATCTCAAGCATTCTATTCTTAATTTCTTTAATTAATCGACTATATAGTTTTCGCATATTCACACCTTCCTTTGTAAATCTCTTCTTACTCTCGCTACTGTGTCCCAATCAAATTTCTTGGCAATCCAATTCTCAAATCGACCATATTTTGTATGAATCCAACCCAAAACATTTTCACTAAGCTCTCCTAGTGCGTAGAATGTCAATAGTGGAATTGAAATAGGTAATAAGATTACTGTAGCCACATTTCTCATAGCTTTTATTCGTTTTAGTTGTGCAGTAATATTTAACATATTATCCTCCTACTCTCGTACCTGTGGTATGATTTTATCTAATATTGATTGCAACAAGTCTTCTAAAAACATTAATAAATCTTCTATATAACGAGATAATACTGTTATTAGATATAATGGAATCCATACTGGGGAAGTAGCTGTTAAAATTGTTAATCTTGTCATCTCCATTATCTTAAAGGATTGCTTCGTATAATACCGTTTATGTTTATTCATATCCACCTATTCCTCTAACCATTTAATCTGTCTAACTTCTAAACGACTTAAGGGGTATTTGTGCTTTAATGCATCTTTCATATACTTAGCTAATTGCTTATTCCAATAGGTTAATACCCTTTCTCCATTTAGATATATTCCCCATCTGTTCTTATACACAATATCCATCTATCTCCACCTATCACTTAAGAATAGAGTATTAATAAAAGAACGGTTTTATTAATCTGATTAATTGATAAATTCCAGCTATAGTAACAAACAGCACGCACAGGATTGTATAAATGGCGAATCCACCAGTTGCCACAACTTCCAATTCTTGTATCACGTTAAGCAATCGCACATGCTCACCTCTACCCTTTTTCTTAAATATCTATAAATAGAATAACATTAAACACTTTATATTGCAATACTTTTGTTCAATGTTTTATTCTATCTCTTCTCATTGAGTAAATTATTATAAATGACATAAACGCTAAATATATTAAAACACCAATGCCATTTATTACATATTCCATTCAAATCTCTCCTTAAGAGCCAAAACTCTTATCAGCGTTTGAGTCAATTAATATCTCTAACTCTCTGTCGTTAAATCCCACTTCATTAAGCTTGAGTAACATTTTAGCTATCTCTTCTTTAGGAACCTTCATTCCTTTTTTAATAAACTTAGGTATTCTCATTATAGTACCACAAATATCCCTAGCTCTTTGTTCATTATATCTAACTTTATCACCTTCCAGATATGAAAAATCGACTAGAGAATAGAACCTACCATCTTGCACCCAGAACATATTATGCTTAAAATCAAACTGAGAAACAATCTTCTCTGGCTCTCCCGTCCATCTTGTGATAATTTGATACTTTCTAATTGAAATAGCGTTATCTGTTAATACTAAATTATGGTCGCGATATTTACCTACTCGTACATTACTACGTTTCTTAAATACTCTTTGGCGATTAAAGTAATCTGAGAGCTCATCAACTAAATCTTCGCTTCTTATAAAAACATCGATATCTTTTGGCTCTTGGTCATGGTGGTAACTATAAATACATCCTCCACTAACAAATGACTCCTTTATAAAATCTTCACGAAAATATGATGGAAGTAATTCTGACAAAGAGTTTCTTTCTGATTCTACTTGTTTAACAATCTCAAAAACGTCCACTTATTTCTCTCCTCCTACCAATCTTGTGGTATATTACATGTACCGAAATCTTTGACTATATTTCTACCCATATCAACTTCAAACACTAGTTGTCTGCTGGTTGCCCCCATTCTGTTCTTTCCTAAGAAAATAATAATATATTCTTTATCAGGTGACATCTTTTGCATCCCTTTCTTTGTCTTAACACTAACAGGACTCTTACCACCATCTTTTTCACTTTCTAGAGCTTTTCTAGCTAACAATAACGTTGATACTGGGTCTACAACATTCTTACTAACTCCTAAGTTATTTTGTGACAGATACCTACTAAGCATCGCGCTTTTACCAAGCTGATATGTTACCCAAACATGTAAGTTACGATTCGATGGTTTGATTAAGTCGTAAAGTTTTACCATTCCTTGTTGCAACTGCAACCATGCCTGAGCGTTTTCATTTATTGCGTCTGAATCAAGTTTAAGAGTATCAAGAATAAAATATTTAACACCATTAATAGAAGACTCTTTCTTTATCTTTTTAATCGCTTTATTCATACTAAATGAGTTGAAGTTAACAAATGTGATATACCCATTCTTCATTTGCTCTTCTAGCCAGTCAACTCCAGCTCTTAAGGTATCTAACTCTTCCTTGCTGAATTCTCCTTGTAGAAATCTTTGCTTATAAAATTCTCCACCAGTAATATTATTGATAGCCCATACAATGATTTCACGTTTCCATTTTTCACTGTCCTCTTCGTTGGCAAGAATAAAGAGCTTTTCTTCAAATTCAATCATGTTAGGCAAAATTTGAGACAAAGTAAAGAACGTCTTACCAACGCCACTATTTGCACTGAGCATTGTGAGATTGCCTATAGCCATTCCATTAGTATGCTCTGTAAACATTGGAGATGAATAAGGGAATCCTCTCATTTTTCCTTGGTGAGCATTCATTACCGTATCCCATAGTCCCTGAGATAAATCCTCTACTGGCTCCTCTATTTCTACATCAGCGAAAACAGAGTCTAGCACCCCTTCTAAAACACCCTGAATATTGTCTACGCTCATGACCTTGTAGTGTTCAAATTTCTGCATAATTGGAAAGCCTAGATCGTGAAGCTTCAATAGTGCATTGAACTTTTTAATGTCAGTAAGATAACTTTCAAAGTTCTCTTCTTTTACAAAAGAGATTCCATTTGAGATAGTTTGATATCCACCATACTCTTCATACATATTTTGAAGTTGCTGGTTATCTCCTACTGCAAGCCCTATGACAATATCGTCGAGTACTTTCTTTCCCTTTTCCAATTGTGATTGAGCTACAGCAAAATAAAACTTCCAAATAGGGTCATGAAAATCGTCGGGCGTGAGATTTGAGTCAAAATATAAATCAGTATTTTTATAAATACTTAGAACAACATAGCTCTCTGATGTATTCTTTACCTTTTTGAGCATTTGTCTAAATTCTTTATTTTCCTTATCTGTGCTTTTCTCGCTCATAGCTGTCCTCCAAACAAGTTATTAATATCATTCTGTACTGTATTTCCTTGCTCTTGTTTCTTCTCTTTTAATTTGGCTTTATAATCAAATGATGGAATATCTTTATCCTTCATTAGTTTTTCACTAGCTTTATTTTGTTGTTCAATCCTCTGAGAGACATCGTTGATTTCCCCTGTGATAAATCTCATAATCCCATCTGTTCTATGCTTGCTATTTGAAAAGTTAGTATTACTAACGTACATATTTACTTTTGGCTTCACTACTTTCATAGTCAATAAGATAGTTTTAAAATCATAGCCCCTAGGAAGTATTCTCACATTTTGTCCATTTGGATAATATTGACCCAGCCTTAATCCAGTCAATCTACGAACGGTATGTGTGTCCAGAGATTTGGTTTCGCCTAACCCCAGAAGTTCTTTTCTAAAATAATTATAAACAGCGTTCCAATCGTTATTCTCCTTTGTTAACAAGGACTTGTCTGCCCTGCCTTCTAAATACTTTGGCAAACAATTCATGTGAAATTTTCTTCTATAATTTCTTATACCGACCTTTGTTGCCATTGGAATTTTCTTTTCCACTAACTGGTTTTCAGTTTCTATAACCTTGCCACAGTAGTAACATTTGATGATCTTGCTCATTATAAACACACCCCTAAATGCAATACTTTTGTTTAGAGGGGAGCTTGATAAACTCCCCTCTGGTCTACATGTTTTCTATAGTTTCTACAATTTTGCTTAGCGTTTCGAATTCACTCGCATCCTTAGGCTTTAATGGGTTTTTGATTTTAGCTTTTTTAATCATTTCCGTTGCCTTTTCTTTTTGCTCATCTCCTAATGACATAGCATCTTTCAATCTGTCGGCAATTGGTTTTTCAGCTTTCGCATCTTCTTTTTCTAGTGATTTCTTAGCTTTGTCATGGTCTTTAGATAAGCTTGACTCAATTATTTCTGCACCTTCTCGTCCACCAACGAATTCTTTCCATACTTCATACGTAGGGTTTTCAATTACTTGACCTATTTGTGTCACACCAGTTCTGTCTTTAAGAGTTTCGCTTTTATAAACATAATCACCAGATTTAGGATTTTTCTCTGTGTACAACTTGAGTACCAAGTCATAATCATACTCTGAGCCCTTTTGCATCACTGGCTTTTCACCTATCTTAACGAAGTTGTCTCCAACCTTTTGTTTAACATCGTCTATTTGTGAAATAGAGATAATGTTAACTCCTTTTGCTGAGAGGTCAATCTTTAAGTTTTGAAGGCGTTGAGCTACAGCTTTAATTCTTCCCCATCCTCGCATAGAGACCGCACTATCCATAACATCTCTTCCAGCCTTCCGAGCTTTAGCCTCTTCTACCTGTAAACTTGCATCAGTTAAGTTTTGATAAAACTTTGTCTCACTATCAATTACTAAAGTTCCAACCTCATTTGTCCCCATATCCATTAGCTCATCAATTGCCTCTTCTAATTCATTGAAATCTTGTGTATTGGCAATTCCTAATAAATTTTTACCATAAATTGGATGGTTTTCATAAAAAGCCATACCTGTTTCAGCATCTAGTGCATAAATTCTCGGAAACGAAAGCGCCACCACAGACTTACCTACGCCCTTCTCTCCCATAAGTAAAACCTTTAATCCTAACTTCTTTGTTGATGGTTTTCTAAAAATACCCATAAATAAATTACCTCTTTCGCTCATATTTTTTGCAATACATTTGTTTAAAGAAAGAGTATTACCCCTCTCCTTTTTTTACAAACCTAACTGACTCATCCAAGCTTGGTCATCCTCTGTGTTCTCTAAACCCTCATCGCTATCTACATCTGACTTATTATTATCTTCATTATCAGCTAAAACTATTAAGTCATCTGCTGACAAATAATTATCTCTTATATCGATCTTAAGGTCACTAGTCCCATCTTCTGATTCCTTTTTTTGAAGGAATGGACGTGTGAATACTAATTTACGAACCTTATTTCCACGAACCTGCATTTTTTTCTTAGCTTCTTCTGCTGAATAAAGACCCATATCAATGAGCTCTTTAATCTCGTCAGAAAGCTCAATATCTTCGTCTTTCACTTCTGCCTTATCATAGCCTTCGATAATGTATCCTTCTATTCCTAATTCACGGATTGTTCCTTTTTTAACTTTGAACAGGGCGTTTAAAATTTTCTCCGTCTTTTCTAGTTCCTTCTCGTCTTCGCCTAGCTTTACTGTAATAGCAAGAGGAAACGGAACGTTCTTCTTAAATGGTTTCCCATCTTTTTTAGACACATAATCTACAGCCATAGCAGGGATAACCACTTCACCAGCATCTTTGTCTTTTTTAGTAACCTTTTTAAATGATTTGTCGTCTAAAAGAATTGTTTGAACAAAATTCGTTTTGTATTGTACAGGTAAAAACTCACCGCTCTCTTTGTCCTTCTTTAAATAAGGAACATGGATATTTTGAATCTCTAATTTACGTTGAGTCTCTCCATTATACTCTGAAAAAGCAAAACTGCCTCTTACAGTGATATCCATGCCATCGACCAATTTTTCCTTTAAAACATCGTGAACATCCATAGGTGATAAGTACTTTTTGTATATTGGTCTTCCGTCTTCACCTCTTTCTAAACCTACTTTATGGAGGCGAAAATCTGATACCGAATCTACAATTGTTTCATTTAATCTATCAGCAAAATTCACTTGTAGTTGAGAATTATCCTCTTTGTTCATAGCATAGATAATTGGATTACTAGGGCTGTACCCACCCATCATTTCCGCGTAGATGACGTTTCCTTCTTCTGTCTCAATTCCAATATTTACACGAGAATAAACGTATCCTGTTCTATCGGATGTCTTTTCACCGCTAAATGAGTTTTCATTTAGCTTTAATTTACCTGTAATCGAAACCATACTTTTACCTTTTTGTAGCTTCTGTTTTTCTTGTTCTGCCATAGTTAAAATCCTCCATTACATGATTTATTGTAGTAATACTTTTTCTTAATTATTGATGCCTTTATACAATTTCTGGTTCTGATAATGAACCGTTAATACATATTGGGTCATAATTAACCCGATATTTACAAACTCAGTAAATATGATTTCAGATGATGTTCCTGTAACAATCATATTGAATGTTACCAGCAATAGCCCACTTCCTAATATTACATACAGCCATCTTGAAACTCCTGTTGCATCTTTGAGTTTATATAAATATATAATTTGCGGTATATAAGCTGTCAATAATGCAATTGTTCCTATTGTTTGAAATGCGTATCCAATATTTCTTTCATCGGCAAATTGGACATAATAAAGCATAATCCAAGAAATAAGCAATCCAATCGCAATTAATTTCGCACTGATATCAGTTGATATTGACCTTTTCCATCTATAATACATAACAATCGATATTGTATACCATGCACCAATTACGTTTAATAGTTGAGTAATTTGAACTTCAATTGGTGCATCCTGAATGCTCATATTCACAAGTATCAACGTACAACCTATTGCAATCATCAGCCAAAATAGAGCTGATATACCAGTAGGGTTTCTTGTCTTGTGTAGTTTAACGATCTGAGGCACATATCCACCAAGTAGGAGCAGTGAACCTAATGCCTGCGCTATTAATCCATAGTCTTGTATAGTCAATTTTATTTACCTCCTACTCTCGTACCAAAGCGTCAGTTTCTCCATTGTCATATCTTTTATACTCGATATTATATTTCTCAGCCATCGCTTCAACCTGAGCATCGAACCCAAGAAAGTTATCAATATCTTTCTCATCGTTAATTCCTAATTTCTTTTTAATTTGATTTGATACTTCATGGTTCATCATGATTCTTAAGGGGATGCCATGACTTGATGAAATATCCATAATGTCATCTTGAAGCTGTGATACAACGCTTAAGTCGTTGTTTTTGTCAGAAGGATTTGCAGTCTTACCAGTATCGCCTTGTTGCTCATCAACAACCTCTACTTCATTTGACTCAGTGTCATCCTCGGCATTTTGCGAATGTTCCAGTTCTTTTTTACTATATACTTTTCCTTCTAAATTATAGATTGTTAGAGGCTTATCTTTTAAAAGACTTTTAATCTCATTAGCTAAATTATTAAGGTGATTTTCAACATTTTCCTTAATCCCTTCAACTCCAGTAAAGTTTTCTATAACCTGTAATTTATCCCCATCAAACATTGACTCATAGTCAATTTGAATTTGAAGATTTAAGACTCCTTTTGCATAATCCAAAATAATCAACTCCTAATTTTTGTAATTGCAATACATTTGTTTAATTCGCTTTAAAATTATATATTGGCTTTACAACTTCTACAACATCGATAGTATCATGCACATTATCCAGAATATCATTTATGGGCTTATATACCATTGGAGCCTCATCTAACGTTGACTCATTGACTGACGAAGTCCAAATACCATTCATCTGTTTGTTAAACTCTTCTAAAGACAGATTAGCTTTTGCTTTGGTTCTAGACATAACTCTCCCTGCCCCATGTGGCGCTGAATAGTTCCAGTCTTCATTTCCTTTTCCCACTGCTATAATACTCCCATCTCTCATATTTATAGGAATAATAACCTTTTCTCCATGTTGAGCTGAGATAGCGCCTTTTCGTAATACCATATTGTGCGTATCTATATAGTTATGAATTGTATCAAAGTATTCTAGTACCTTTTCAGAATCCCATCCCATTTTACCGACTATAATTGACGACATTGTTATTCTATTGATAAGAGCATAAAATTGAGCTATCTCCATATCATTCAAATATGACTTGAATTGTTCTCCTTCTAAATACGCTAAGTTCTTATTTATCTTTGGAGATTTAATGCCTCTAAGAGTCTCGTGAATTTCTCTTTCTCTCCCCTCTGCTTTCAGTTTAGATATAATAGTTTCCCTCTCAGTCGATTGAGATGATATAGCTTTATAAGCAATGTCTTGATGATATTTTGCGACCTGTGCTCCTAAATTGCGAGAACCACTATGGATTACTAGATAAACCGAATTATCAGACCCTTCGTTCAACTCAATGAAATGATTTCCCCCACCTAGAGTTCCTAAGCTTTTTCTAGCTCTTTTTTCATTAATCGGAGCAACCAGATTTTTGTATGGGATGTATTCAGATAAAAAATGTGGCTCATTTCTTACGCTAAACCCACTCGGAATGTTTTTCCGAATCACTTCGTCTAATTGGTCGAAGTTAATTTCATCTTTATGAATATCTAGCTTTGTGACCCCCATTCCACAACCAATGTCTACTCCTACGATATTTGGAACCACCTTGTCTGCAATGGTCATTGTAGTTCCAATAGTGCACCCTGCCCCAGCGTGGGTATCTGGCATAATTCTTATTTTACTATCTTTCGTAAACTCCTGATTGCAAAGTTCAACTATTTGAGACTTCGCTGTCTCTTCTACATTGTCTGTAAATACTTTGGCTTTATTAAACTTACCCTGTAATTCTATCATAACAATCCCCCTTTTGCAATACTTTTGTTTTGATATTTATAAATAATTATTCATTCTATGCGTCAAACTGTGATTGTCTAAGAATGAGTCATATGGATAGCATAAAGTATCCCCATTTACATCCGAAAGAACTATAATAGTCTCCCCCGTGTTGGTGTGCATCCCAATGTCTTTCACCGCAAAATCATCTTGAGACTCTACACTCGTCCAAATATCATGAATTTTAACATTTAATAAACTCATTCTCAATCACCTTTATAAATAAGAATATCTTTTTCTAGAACACTCTGTTCTAAGCCCTTCTTTTTTGTAATTCCTATACAGCTAAAACAGTCATATCCATAGTCAGTAACCTTGACTATTGTTCCAATCGGATAATAGTGTTTCACTTCGCAAGTGTTGTATATGACTAATCCATAATCCTTTCCATATTTGGCAAGTTCCTTCTTCATCATTTTCTTCTTTTGTCTTTTATTCATTGAACAACTTCCTCCTCTAATTTATAGGCATACCTTTTTCCATTTCTATCAATACCCATATTATAAAAAGTATTATCTGCTTTTACCTCTGGAAAAGCGTATATATTGAGCCCATGATTACAATGTGCGATATCTTCTATTAAATCGAGAAACAAGACACAGTCTAACCCTGTCCCCTTCCTTATATAATTACACAATCTAACATATTCAGATTTAAACTCATCAGTATTTTGTGTCAATTCCATAATACGTCTATACTCATCTATTAAGAAATCACTTTTTGTTATATAGTGTACGCCTTCATAGTGTCTCTCCACTTTGCATCCCCCTAGATATTAAATTGAATTTGTTTTTTTGTGAACAAGTCAGGTTAGATGTCTCTTATAAAGTTGACCAGCATATCAACATCACCCATGGTTGTATTTTCATTAATCATAAAGAAATCAATTAGCACATATTTAGAATAATCGCCACTGCCATAATATTCATCTGTAACAAGTACTTTTAGTTTAAGGTTTGAAGTAATAGGAATTAAATGTACATCGGTTCCATTTGTAATTGGAAAATCTAATGGGCTCTTATCTATCTCGTTGTCTTCTAAATAGCTGTTGATGGAAAATAGAATATCTTCTCCTTCATATTCATCATAACTGCCATTATACTCAGGTAGCTGTTCTCTAAAATAGTTGCTTAACTTATCATTTAATTCTGTCCTATTTCTTTCAACCAATCCTGTCATACTAGCCATCCAACCTTGCTCTTCGGCTTCTTTCACTAAACTCCAGTCTGATTTTATGATTTTCATATTGACCTCCAAAGGTTAATAAAACTCGCATTTTATCAATTAATGTATTTCGAATCCACCAGATTTTTCTGACCAATCTGCAAACTTTTCTGCCTTATCTACAAAATCTTCTCTGATTGGTAGATTATAAATATTGCTTCTTAAACTCCACTTATCAATTTGCTCTCTTTCCTCTTCGCTCATAGCATTCCATTCATCAGTTTTTCCTCTCTCAACTGAAACAAGACCTCTTGCCACTTGTGCCATGATTTTTGCCTTTTCTTCATCCACATAATAACCATCATTGCTACGAGGAGACGCACCATTTTCATCTGGAATATATCTATATGTTGCAGGTTTAATGCCTTTGCCTTGCCCCAAAACTAAGCCAACTCCTGCATCTAACATCCAAGACCAAGAAAATGCACCCATTGAAAACCAATCTAACTCTTCATTCTTAGGTTTTAAATCGTATACCACTATAATCCCTCCAATATTTTTCTGTAAAACCCTTGTTTATGCCAATGTAGCTCGCTAAATCTCCCTTTGTTATATACAGATGTATTTGTCACCCCACCCTCAATCGCTGTCTATTTGGTGTAGTAAAGTCTAATTTTAATCTCCATAAAACAAATGCTCTAGTAGTACTTAACTTGTCATTCTTTTTAAAATAACCAAATGATTTTCCAATTTTATCATCAGTTTTCCATTTATTCTTTCTCTTCGCCCATGAATAACCAAGTATTAATTTTAATTGCTTCTCTTTATAGAATAGTAGTGCTTTTGATAAGTATGTTGACTGTTGGTTCTTATATTTTTTAATCATAATGTATTGCCCCCGTATTATTTTTTAGAACTAATGTTCTCATCTGAATCGATTATAACAGAACACTTGTTCTTAATCAATATCTAGTACTATAGAATTATTAATTTCTATTCTCTTCTAGATATTTTATATATGCATCAATTTCCTTTGCTACTTCCTTAAACTCAATGTCATTATCGATTACTTTCATATGCTCTTTTAAAGGTCTTAGTTGATTTTCTAATGAATTATTGAGTACCAGCTCTTTATCAACAGAGCCATCTCTTTTTTCAAGTCTTTCAAGGGCAACTTCTTGGTCGCAATAAACCATGAGATTGTTCCAGCCCATCTCTTGCAGGTAAGAGTATTCAAGTAATTTTCTAGTGTCTGTTATGACTACTCTGTTATGACCATCTTCCTCAATTCTATTAAGGGTGTAGTTTACCCACAGCAAAGGGTAATCTTCTCTTAGCTTCTCCCCGACATAATGGAGTAGCTTTCTGTTTTTATCTTTCATTCCGAAATATTTGTTTGCAATTTCATAAATGCCATCTGCCAGAGCATATTCTTTAAATCCGTGTTGAGATACCAGATAATTTGCTATAGTCGATTTTCCTGCGCCTGCTATATAATTACATAAGCTTACCTTCAACAATTTTATCCTTCTTTCTTGCAATACTTTTGTTTAATCAAATTTTACATAAACTTCTATTTGTTGTCTACCCCATTTTCGTGCCACATCACCATGGCTCATATAAATATCTATTTTGTTACCGTTAATGGCTCCGCCTGTATCTTCGGCAATAAAAACGTCATTAAATTCTGGGATATATACCTTGGTTCCATATGGAATCACGTTAGGGTCTACTGCTATAGTTCTTCCAACCTTTGGATATGTCCCTGTAGCAGTTTGTGGCGTGCCGTCACTTCCAGTAGGGTCTCCATATAGAGAATAACCAGTTGCCTCAACATTCATCTTTTTCCAGTTTTTATAGCCTGAGCTCTTTATCTCTGTCTTACCTAACTGCTCTAATTCCCCGTCTGAGGCTATATTTTTAGTTTTTTTTTCTGCCTTTCTCTTATAGCCCTTTAACTCTTTAATATTATTCTTTAGTGCATCGTTTATTTTATTTATTTGATTAATCTCCTTGCTTAACTTATCTTTTTCCTTGGCAAGTTCGTCAACGCTGTTCATTGCATCCTCATATTTGACCTCTAAACTTGAGTATTGTTCACTTAACTCATCAAAGACCACTTTTGAGTCATCCAACTTCTTGTTGCTTTCTTTCAACTTTTCACTTTCAACATGATATATTGCTCCGAATTGTACAGTTAAAGAAACACTGACAGCTAGAACCGCTCTCCCTACAACACTCTCCTTTAAGTTTAAATTTCTATTCATAATACCAATTCCCTTCTTTTTGAATGCAGTTTAATTGTAACATACCTTGCAATACTTTTGTTTTACAAAAATGTTACAATTAAACTTTCTTTAAAATTAGTAGTAACTTGGCTCTGTTTTATCATGTCGTATTGTTTTAAACTGTGCAAACCTTAAGTCTAATACTCCCTCATCATTCTCAAACTCTTCGAAATAAGTTATTTCAATAATTTTATTTAACACCAGATTTTTGTTGTCCCAATATGCTATTCGCTCTTCATCTGAAAATCCACCACCTACATTAACTGGATAACCTTTATAATCTAAAACAAGACCGCCTAGTCTTCCAAGGTTCTTTCCACTTTTACCCTCATACACATCTATACATTTTATATCTGCTGATTCAAAAGCCTTTACTTTTAAAATATCTTTAGTTCTCTTGCATTGGTATGGAGCAAGTGCCAGTTGAACCATAATTCCTTCTTCTTCATTACTCTTGGCTTGTCTGGCAAGTTTATCAATCTCTTCTTTATCAAACTGCCCTACATAAAGGGGTTCTACATAATGTACCAATGGTGAGTTTGCTTTTGCCACTACCAGCGACAGCATTTCTTTTCTACGCTCACAGTGAATTTCGAATCCACCTTTTTTAAATTCTTTAATTGGAAGTATATCAAATGCCCAAAATTCTACACCTGTTTTTAAACCTTTCTTCTTAACAATTCTGGATGTCTTAGTGAATAAATCCCTCGAATTTAACCCTTCATCGTTTATAGCAAGTAGCTCACCATCGTAAGCCTGACCTTTTGGAAATACTGTGAATGCTTCCTCAATTTCCACATATCCTTCTAGTTTATGACCTTCTCTAGAATAGAGCTCTACTTTCCCATTATCTTTTACAAAAACTACGACTCGATTTCCATCCAACTTCTTTGTGGCAATGACTCTCTTTTCTTTGTATTTTTCCCAATTATTTACTACCTTTCCATTACGTTTAATGTCAACATATTTGTCTGCAAGCATTAAATCAAATGTTGGTATAAAGTTCTTACCAAAAGCTTTGTTTATAGTAGTAGAAGTTGCTCCAATCTTCAAATCTTTTGTAGCCATTCCCTCAAGTAAATGTCTTAATTCCTCTGGTTGAGAATTAATATAATTTTGTACTACAGCTATATGTTCGTCTTTTCCTGTAGAGGACTTTAGAAATTTCATATATTCTTGGACACTATTTAACTTCGCAAATCTAGAGTCTAAAGTCACATCTTTTCTTAACTTTTTCTTTGCAATATTGGTCTTAATATACGGGTTATAAATGAAGTACAAGATTTCTTTTAATAACTCATTATTGATATTCTTCTTAAGTATTTCCTCCTTTTCTTTCTTCTTAGTCGTATTCATAATGTCGTTAATTACCCTGTTAACTCCTAGCATATACACATTCTCCCTTTATAAAATAGATATTTGGTCTAAGGCTCTATCAATTTCATCAGATGCTATAGCTAATTTATTTAAAGCTATATGTCTCAAAGTTTTATCTCCTACTGATATAGACAATTTTTCAATAGCGTTTCTCGTTTCTAACACTTCTTTAAAAGCGATATCTCTATTCACATTTAAGTTAGCTAATGAAATCGCCTTTTGAATTTGGTTATAAAGAACATCACTAAGTAGGTCTTCAATTTTTTCAAGGCTATTGATGTCTTCTGAATTAAATTGTGTCAAAATCATTCTCCTCCTCAGATAAAATACACATATTATTATAAATATTAGCTATCTTGTTAGTTGCATTGGATTGCAAATATTCAATTGCTTTATCAATACTTTGACTCTTATCAACAATAATATAAATTCCTTTTACGAAAGCTTCTACCATATTTCTTGCAACATGGTCTCTATACACTCTCTCAAGTAGATATTTGAAAACATGTTTGTCGCTTTCGCTTAATGAGCCATTTCTTTTTGAAACTGCTAGGTCTATTATTGACTTTAATGACTGATAGTCAAATTCTCTTTCCAGAATCTCACTTCTTGTCTTAATTAGTCCTTTTATCTTGCTGTTTAATTCGTTGCAATTTGCTAGTAGCCAATTTTCAATTCTTTCTTCACCTTGAGTTAATGCCTCGAATCCTCTCATAGCAGATACGGACTTAATATTGTACTTCATTCTCGTATTTCCCCTCTCATTATGCTTTTTTTTATTTCTTTAATATTACAGGAATGTTACAGCATTTTTCATAGTGCAATAATTTTTTTTAATGGAATGGTGAAAACTCAAAGTTAAACATATGTTTACTTTTTGGTTTCCCATTTTGGTAATTCAGATGAAAAAAATACTCCTCCTGACAGCTATAACCTGTTGTTAATATCGTTTACATCGATACCTGCATCATCTAGATTTAGGAGGAATAGAGCTTGAGACCTTGCATCGTTATATCCTTGATGATAAGGCGCTTTCCACTCTCTCGGATTAATAATTTGAAAATAGTTACTGTCCTTATCCCAACTAATAACATTGAGTTCAATTAATTTATCAAGTTCGTCTTTAATCTTTGTCTTGGAAATTCCACAAAGCTCAAAGTCTTGAAGCTTTGGTATTATTGCTCTTTCCTTGCCTATTGACAAAGATAAATTATAAATAAATACTAGGATTGAGCGCTGTCGCTTAGTAAAATCCCTTTTTAGCAATTCTGTGTTTATCATTACACTGTTAAAGACCAAACTTTTATCTAATTTTCTTTGATGACTAGTTAAGTAATCTATGTATTTCTCAATAGTTTGCTCATAAAGTTGGTCAAACCTCACAGTCTCAACTCCTAGTCTAAATTACCTATGACTTCATCGACTTCTCAATCATACATTATAAAATTCTACTTTGCAATACTCTTATTATCCAATTTATAAATATTTTTCCAAGTCTTAATAGCAATGTGAACAAGACTGCACTAAGTAGTAAGTTTATCTTTTGCTGTGCAGTCTTGTTCATTATGAAGCTTTTTCAAGGTATTTTTCAATCCTTTTTCTTAGGTAAAATCGAGAAGAACTATTGATAGTTACTCCGAACCTAGTTAATACCTTGTCAATAACTTGCTCCATATCCATACCTTTGTCCAGTAATTGCTTAGCAAGATGTATCTGACCACTATATGCGATGTTAGTAGCGTTTAAATACTTTTCATCAAATATATTAGCAATCCTTAAAATTCGTTGGTTAACATTTCTCCATTTAATCTTGCTGTTACCTCTAAGTCCTCTTAAAATATGCTTACTGTCAGCAATTTTATATCTTCTCACATTTTCTCCTGTGATGCTAATATAAGTCTCTTGTTCATAAGCGTCTTTAATGAGGGTTTTAGTCTCCGTACTGATAGGAATGGGTTCTTCTCTAGTTTCTATATTTATCTCTTGCTCTTCTAAATTACAATCATCAATTGTTAATTCAACTAATTCTTCAAATTCATTTTTATGTGATATACCATCGAAGATTAGTCCTAGAATCGCCCCGTCTTGAGCGTTATCCGCATACATAGCCATTTCGAATAGCTCTGCTTTATCAAAGA
This sequence comes from Virgibacillus sp. M23, assembly GCF_034190895.1. Lineage (NCBI taxonomy): Bacteria > Bacillati > Bacillota > Bacilli > Caryophanales > Bacillaceae > Virgibacillus > Virgibacillus sp. M23. The sequence goes on from NZ_JAWDHA010000009.1 coordinate 21,246, forward strand.
TCATATTTTCTTCGGCATCTTTATCTAAAAACTTATCAATTCTTGTTCTTTTATCAAAAGCTGTTGCGTAGTTTATTTTGTTTCTTGTTTTCTTTTGTCTCATTGCATAACTTATATATTGTTCAATCGTGGATATAGAGTTTTGTAAACTTCTATGCGTAGTAGCTCTTAGAGCATATAATACTTCTTCAATGTCTTCATATTCAAAATCGTATAAGTCTTTTCCTAATTCTTGTTCTAATTTTGCAATTCTTCCGAATAGCACTCTATTGACTCTCTGTGTATTCTCAGAGTATTTCGAGAGGAACTTCTCTTTAAACCTCTGATTATACAATTCGACTTGTGTATAGTTGTCCTTTTCTTGCTCAATCACTATTGCTGGGTTAAAGTTCTCATCTCTTGTAAAATTAAATATCTTCTTCAAGAAAACCCTAAGTTCTTTCTCATCTAAAATGTCAATATTGGCTTCCTTATTTAAGATTTGTTCTACTTTGTCTGACTGGATGTATTTAGATAAATCAGATCGCATTGTACTTTTGATTGAGTCAATCAAATTTATCCCATCTAATACTTTGTCTAATTCTTCATTTAAATCTTTCTTAAGTTTAACCATGCCATATTCTCTCCTTCTAACTAACCATCATTAATTTTAAAATAATATACTTTTTATCCCCTTATCCCCTCACGGTTGTAAGCTTATTGTAATACATTCACTTTAGTAAATCAAGATGTTTTTAATAATTTCATTTAGTATACAAACCCTACATAAAAGGTTTAATCATCATACACAAGGTATAAATCACCTTTATTTCAATAATTAATTTTTATATGTTCTCAACCATTTTCCCCATTTTATATGGATTCCAACCTTTCAATCCTAATTTATGCTTATCATGACTTACTATGCTTAGAAACGTGTATTTTAAGTCATAAAATACGTCTTGTATATGATAGTGTTCTCTTACCTTCCCATTTTTAAAAGAAGTTCCTCTATGATATAGTGCATAATAAGAGCCCTCATTCATAATCAGCCATGAATCATTTTTGCTTTTAACACTAATACTTCCTCCCATTATAACAGCTACGTCCAATGTTGGATAATTAGATGATATGCTAATTATTTCCTTTTCAGAGAGTTCTGGTGTCTCTTTCTTCATTCTTATTATTCGATGAACTTTATCGTAAATTTTTCTATGCTTTCTTTTTTTACTGTGCTTCAATGCTCTTAAGTTTAATTCATCTCTCATTTAGTTTTCACCTCCATTTTTTTACAATTAATTCTTGTTGTTACCTTAATATTAATTTAAATTACATATAATGTCAATACTTTTGTTTAACGTTTATTTATAAATAACCTTTATATACTCATTCTATTTACAATTATCGTTTTTATATCTTCATTATTTCTAATAAATTGTAATAATTCATCTTTAGTTAATTTATCCAGAATTGAGTCGTCTAATTGTTTACTCATATTATAGCTTAATTGGCTTACATAAGACTTTTCTTCATCAAGATATATCTCAGTGGTAGCTGTAGAGCTATGAGAGCCTAGCTGTCTGCAAAGATTTAGATCTCTTGTCATTCTATATCCTAAAGTTATTGCAGTTGCTTTCAAGCTATGGGGTTTTACTTCTTTACCCAATTCTTTAGAAAACCTCTTAAGCGAGCGCTCTAATGTCTTAGCGCTTATATCGAATACTTTCTCCTGTCCTTTATTTAGTTGACTTAATTCTTCATAAAACTCATCTGATATTGGCTTTTCTATCCACTTATTACCCTTATCTTTAACTCTAATTATCCATACTTTTAATCCAGTAGCATAATCTTCCTTCTGAATAAGGTTGTCTTTCCACGTCATATTTATGGTCGCAGTTTTGCGATTAGCGGTATGAAACAAGGTTTTGGCAAGTAAATATTTTTCTAATCCTAGATGTTTTTCATTTTTTAGGAAATCAAACAACAAAAACAAATCGGATTCTGACAACGCCTCATGATGATTAGTCTCACAATTTAATTTAACTTTAAGAACCATAGGGTTAACTTGTATATCGTTAATTAATAATTCATTATAAAAACTTCTCACACTTCTAAGTTTCGTCAGAACAGTGCTCTCTGAGTTGCCTTTAACATCTATAAGATGTTTAATGTATCTATCTTTTACATCCTTGTTCTTTATAGACAACACATCTTCTTTAGTTACAAAATTAACAGACTTATCTACTGTCAGAAGAAAAAATTCATCGATACGATTAGCGTATTCTAGGGCAGTCCTATTTGAATTTCTATTATGCATTCTCAAGAATGCTTCGTACACCTCTTGAACATCTGTTCTGTGAATTTCTATCACATTGGCTATGTCCATCATTTAACTAACCTCCTAATCTCTCATTGTTAATCTACAAAAAACATCTATTGACACAAATGCGATAAATACGAATATCACCCCTACTATTGACTCATCAAAGTCGATAAACAAAAATATCAATCCAATTGATAGAGCAAACATGAGGCACAATCTAGCCAGTATTAAGATACCTTGCAATGGTGAGTCTCCATAATATCGATTGGGCAACCAGACTATTGTATTCCATAAAAATTTAAGACATAATTTCGGTACTCTCAGCAACTTATTTAATTTATCCATAAGCAATATTTCCCTTCCACATTGATTAAATCTTTTAATGTGATACTGTGTTACAATTACAGTATAAAGCAAAATTATTACCATGTCAAATAGCTATCGACTACCCCATTTCCCTATATGTTCTTAAGAATGCGATTAACGCCTTTCTTTCTCTTGTATTAACTGTCTCTCCATCAAGGGTCATACTTGTTTTATCGTTTAAAAAATCAAATCTATTATTGTTCTCTGATTTGCAAGCATCATTATCTACTTCAATTAGATTGTTGACATCCTCTTCCAAAATGGAAGCTATATTCAAAGCCATTTCAAACGAAAGAGACCTGTCTCCCTTCTCTAAATCGTAGTAATATTGAGAAGAGATATGAAGTAAATTAGCTATCTTCGTTCCACTTAACCCCTTATTCTTTCTTATCTCTCTGATTTTAATTTCCATTTCACTCATCCAGTCGTTAAAAAATTTATAGCACATTCCTACTTTAGATGTTTCCAAGACCTTCTTAATACAATATCAGATATTGTTGGTCTTTTAACCCCAAATTTTTGCGCCAATACTATTTGTGACTGAGTTTTCATGTAGCCTTGTTCTAACATGTCTTGATAAATCCTTCTTATAAGGATTACCTTTTCTTCATTAAGTTTTGATTGTGGATTTTTAATTCCTAATTTAGTCAACGATAATTTTTTAATATAATCTTCGCTAGACAACCGTTTTTTAGTCGCTTGCTCAACCATATTGCTCTTTTGAACTTCTGAAAGGTTATTAAATACATATTTAGCGACATCTGACCTTTCCCTTTTCCCGTGGAGCAAATAAACAATAACCTTTTCCACAGTCTCATAACTCAAATTTAAAGCATTAGCAATTCTTGTCATTGATAATTTTTCATTGTAGTACATTCGCTCTATATCAGGTATAAGTAGTCTCGTTTTCTTTCTTGGGAAATATTTCATTTTATCTTTGTTTGATGACTTCACAATACATCACTCTTTTTCATTTACTGAAAATTATATAATTAATTGATTTAGATAAAAGTTATATGTCTATATGTCCAATAAAATGTTTAAATTACCCTAATAAGCCCTTCTCTAGTGCTTTAATTTTTGTCTTTCATTTTAATGTCTTCTTTCTGGACAAATACTCTGCCAATCCATTTCGATATTGTTTCCTAAATTATCCGTTACCCATTCATTTGTGTAAAAACATCCACTCATTACCTTTTTGATGTCCTCCAATGTATCAAACTTAACAGAATGGGGGACTCCTTTATTTTGTGACCATCCTGTAGGTATCCAATGCAAATTATAATGTTTATTCATTCAAGTTACTCCTTTTTTTTAATAAAATATTTCTTTTATTATTATATCTGTAAACCATGCATTTCACGTTCTTTTTCTCGCATCATTTCTTGAAACTCGTAAGGAAATTCATCTGCAAAATTAGTAATAATTGTGATATCATCCTTTGACAACTCTTTATCTATTCTCCTTACAACTTCATATGCTTCATTGATAATCTTTACACCTTCTTTAGTGTAGATGTTCATTTCTTTTACTACTTGATATAAGTCCCTCATTTTCCTTTCCTCCTAACTTAATAAAATGATTATTTTATTAATATATTTTTACACAAATGCCTTTAGATACAAAGTTCTCATCGCTCTCTTTATATGAGTTCTCCAACCATATTTCATTCAAATCCTCAGTATGGGTATTGATAATATCATTATAATCATTGGTTGTTTTTATAAATTTCTGAGGCTCTATAAAATCTATATCATAACTATCAGCACCAATTAAATCTACATCGCCATGCAAGTCTTTTAATAGTGATAATTTTTCAATTGCTTCACTTATTTTAATAACTTCCTCACTCCTTCTCCCACTTTTGTATACGGTTGTGGTAGTCTTTTAAAGCTTTTTGTCTGTTGGTGTGGGGAATAACTATAAAATCAGCATTGTAGGCAATATCTATCCTAATTACATATATCCTTGATTTCATATTATAGTTCACCTTTTCTGATTCGCATTTTATACGCAATTCTTAATCGTATCCATCAGAATGAAAAGCCTAGTCATTCTTGATTGTACCATTCAAAACCTTTTTCTTCTGCTTCATCTGGTGTCTTCATATCAAATTGATGGTACATTTCACCAAACAATTTTTTAGTATCTTCTTTTGATAGCCCTGATTTTCTACATGCCAGCAACATGTAGCCTATCGCTTGCCTGTTATCCATTAGAAACACTCCTTCGCTTCTTTAATATGTATTAACGAATGGTCTATACTCAAACTCTATCATAAATTTTTGATTACATTTCTCGCAAACATGGAGGAATGAACCTTCCATGTCTCCATCTCCTGTTAAATCATAAATGTCTTCGCTTTGAATGCTATCACATTCAGGACATTTCACCTGTGATGTATCTTCCATTTAAGGTAAACAACTCCTCTCTTTCTCTTTTATCCAAAGCCACTGATTTTCAGAGGCTACATTGACACTTATTATTTTCAATCCCTTTTTTAATTTACATAATCCTTCCAGTAAAAATTTCTATATGGAAAATTTATCCCAGCATCTTGAAAACCTTTCACCCCAGCTTTTCTTAGTTTACCACTAGTCCAAACTGGATAGTTCTTTAAAAAATTCAAAGATTTAAAACCATCATTTTCGAGATAATAGATAATATTTTCTTTTTTTACTAATAGCGCGGTTTCAACTTGAAACACTCTGCCACATCCAGAATCTATATCTTCTTGTAAGAGCTCGTATCCAGCTACATTAGCAAAAACAACAAAATCATCTTCCTCATGTACTTCAAAATAGTAATCAAATCCGTCATCGTTAAATCTATTTTCTTCTATCAGTTTGTCTATGTCTTCTATTCTATCATCACTTTTATGTTCCTTATAATTGACAATTACATTATCTATTAGCTTCAAGATTTTTCCCACCTTTAAAGTGTATTAGTGTTATACAATTACAGTATATATTTAAAACACTAGGCTGTCAACTACGACAACCCAATTTAGTTTATTCGACAGGTATTAATTTTACCTTTGCCTCTGTTTGAATTACATTACTCATCTCTGTAAAGAAAATGTACTCATTTTCATCATATTTGTCACTGCCTAGCACTGTATTTACGATAGCAGAGCCATTTACATCATATACTACAAAATTACTCCCTGCCCCAATTGGCACTGCTTTATACCTTCCAGCGTCGATATCACTTCCTACTATGTATTGACCTGCGCTAAGCACTATTGGTTCTTCATCTTTTTCTGCTATGCCAGCATTTAATTTAGATAACTCTTTTTCCTTCTCAGATATACTGTCATCTAACTTGCCAATTTCACCTTTTTTGGCATCGAGTTCATCTGTAAGTTCATCAATCTTGGATTTTATCTTATCTTTCTCTTCTATGGCACTTAACGCTTTTTCGACCTCAGTTTTTTTATCTTCTAATTTCTCTTGTTCACCTTTAATGTCTGTTTGAATATCCTTAAGTTCTTTTTCCGCCGACTCTATTTTCTTAATAATCTTGTCGTAGTTTACTTTCTCTCCATCAACTTGAGCCTTTGCACTATTTGAACCTACAAAATATACAATGATAATTAATAATAAGACCCCGAATATAGACCATATTTTTTTTGATTTTACAAAACTCAATTGAACTCCCCCAATATCTATTGTTAAATAGTACCATTAGTGTAGTTCTATAGTTACAATATGTCAAGCAAAATTATTAAAATATTTCATTTCTAATGCAGTTGGCTTATGTGACAAACACGCCCGAAAAATCAAGACCAGTTTTAGAACTCAAGGACTCCTCAATCTCCCTTTGGTACAGGATTAATGCAGAAGTACCATGCTTAAAACCAGTACCGTCACAGCTTTCACATTCAACCAAGTGTGGCAACTGAGTCTTATTAACTCCATCACCATTACATTTTACACAGCTTTCAAATTTATTTTTACAATCATTCATTTCTTACCACCTTAATTTATTATTTTTTGCAATACATTTGCCTTAATGAACTTAATCAATTCTCCAGTTAACATCATCGCTTGTTTGCCAAGAGTACCAACCAATCTTTTCTTTTGCCTCAATAGGGTTTTCGTATAATCCTTTAATCGCCAGCCAGTTACCAGAACAAAAATATGATTTCTCTTTATTCATCCAAACTCCTTCTTTAAAGAAATCCAGCCCCTCACAGTCTACCAAATATTTTTTAACTGCAATAGAAATTTCACTGGTATAGGACTCTCCTAAAATATTTTTTAGTATGCTAGAAATATTCTCTATGTTAACGAATTTTCCTTTTACATTATTTATTTTACAAATAATCTTTTCTGTTAATTTTTCTATATCCATATTACCCCACCTATTATTTTCAAATATTAATAATTTTGTTTAACTAAATAAATTTTAAAAGTTAATAATATTCATCTTTTATTAATTACTATTTTTATGAATCAGATAAATCATAATCCCCACAGTCACACATCTCACTTGGTCTACCACAATTACACGAATATTCATCCGTATCAACAATTGGAAATAAAAGATTAATCAATTCTTCTACCACAATTATTATCCCCTTTCTATATAAAATCTTATCAATCATTATAGCAATCGAACAAAGGATATTGAGACTCTACTCATTTTCCTTAGTTAGTGTTTCGGCAATTTTTAAAGCTACTTTAATTTTTGCACCTTCATGAAACTCACATTCTTTTTCTAATAGGCTCTCTTCGTCCTTTGTCATATTAGACTTATTATTGTAATAAACCAGACACTTGTCTATTCTCTTTTTCTTTTCACGCTTGTATAATTCTAACAATTCAAAAGTTGTTGCCCTTGAAATTTCTTTTTCTAGTTCATAGTAATCCCACCCATATATATCCATATCCTATCCTCCCATTTTTATATAAACTAAATCTTATCGTCTAAATCATAACCATATTTGTCCAATAACCCTTCAAGATGCTTAATTGCCGTTCCTTTCATACGTTTAATTTGTCCCTCTGTATACCCTTCATCTTCTAATTGTTCATCAGTGCTTGAACCATACTTCAAAGTATCTAACTCAAAACGGATTTGAAAAACTACATCATCTTCGTTGAGTTGCTCGCGATCTAAATCTAGCATCACAGCTTTATATTTATCATTTAACCTTATAGCGTCTTTTAAAATTTTCAACAATAACATACCCTTCTATAAGCAATTTTTATTTTTCTATTCTAATATCTTCTGGTTTCTTTAAGTAATTCAAACCTATCGGATAATTTTTTCATTTCTCCAATTCATAACATCTTTTAACTTTTCACGATTCTCAATAATATAATCGATTGTCCTAGCAATTTTAATTAATTCTTTATACTTTATCTTTAATTCATGTTTAAGCATTGAAAACTTCATTTCAGAGGATATAGACATAAAATTTTCTAAGTGACGTTTGATTTGCTCACCCAAGTCTTCATCGTTAAGGATATCACTATTTTCTATCTTTTTCTCCATTACACGCAATCCACTGACCCTATATTCCATCATATCCTTTTTAATTAATCCTTTCACTTCTATCACCTCTTTCATAAAATACATATTTTATTTAATTGTTTTGATTATTTTTCTATTTCGAAAACTACAGATAATCCATCTACGTTATTTCCTGTACGAATTTCACCCATTGTACCTTCTTCATTACTTTCCCAGTCCCAATCTTCATTGGAAAATATTTTACACCTTTCTTTAAATTCTTCAATTGCTTCTTCAATACTTTTCACATTCCTAATTACAACTTCATTGAAAGGCATTTCAAAGTTCTCTGTATTTATTTCCTCATACATATCCTTGCTTTCGTTTTCTATTAATGTAAATCTAAATTCTTTATTCCACATATCTTTCATCTCCCATCACTTTATTCTACATCTTGTTAATAGAGTTTGTTTTTCATCGTTGTATTCACTATGTTCTTTAACTGTCCCCTTTAGAATAATTTTATTTTCATCAGAAGTATAATACTCTAAATTTTTCCAGTTTTCCATACTGCTATATTTCCATCTAAATCTTGTAATTTATTTATAAAGGTTGCTCCGAATTCGTGTTCAAAGATAAAAGATGCTAAAAATATTAACTCAAGCTCAACTTTATCTCCAACTTCTCCAATATAGTTTGACTTTGGTTTATTAAAATTAATTCTACTTTTGATATATTCTAAAGTATCTTTTCGAAATGCTAGTGAAGCTTCGCCAATATCGTTGTATTCAATCAACTTCTTAGTCTCTAAATCTACTGTATCGTAATCTTGATTGTCTTTTGTAAAGAACCACCCATTAAGTTGGCGACTAAACCTTGCTCCAGCATCTTTGAGATTTTCTTTTATACTATATGTGTTACCAAGCACCAAAAAAATTTTTTCTTGTCCGTAACCAATACTGTCTAGATATTCTTTGTTTCTTTCAATTGCTTTTACTTTTCTTTCTTCTAATTTTCTCTGATGTCTCTTTTCTCTTTGCCTTCTTAATCTCTCCTCATGATCTGGTGTATAAATTTTAATTTTCTTTCTCATTTGACCAGTACCGCCACATAACAAGTACTTCCTGTGTACCTTCATCTATCAGATGTCCCAGCACCACCACATCTATCACATTTTACTGTCACTTCTTGATGCTTGGTATTATTTCTATCGACTCTTTCGGATAATACTTTTATTACCTTCATTGCATTCCCTCTATTTTAATAAGTGTGTTAATAAAACACTATAACAGTAATGTTGTCAAATTATTTTATACAATTAACTTTCCATGACCAAGACCTTATAACATCGTTTTCTCTTATACATTTTCTCAATCTCTCATTAACTTCAATTTCTTTCATTAATTCCCTTGCTAAATCTATAATTTCAATTTCACTTAAATTCTTCCCAACTGGAAACGAGAACTGCAAGTCTATATCATTATATACTTCACAATCAACTGAAAAAATTTTTTTTGACGTCTCATCTATTTTTAAATTGATTTTGTACTCTTGTTTGTCTGTAGCCTCATTAAACTCTTCATCCATCCAAGTAAAATATTGTTTAAGATTACTCAGATAGATTTCTAGAATACTTATAACTTCTTTAGTATCCACTTTACTATTTATTAATGTACTCATTTATATTCACTCTCCAATTTTTTTAGCTGTCTCGTCAGTATACAGGTAGCCATCCTGCATAGACGCTAGATTTTATAATCCAGCGTTTCGCAATTTATTAATCAAAAATTTCGAACATGTCAGTTTCTTCTACGTCTCGGTCAAACATTACCCATTCAAGATTATTTTTTTCTGCATGTTCAATTATTTTTTTCAAATCATTTGGTATACATTCTTTATTTATTTCTTCATACAGTGGTATAAACCAACCATATTCTTCCTTCTTATAGACAACTATGTCGCATATATCTTGTTGTTTACTCAGCCATGTTTTAGTGTCTATTGATATATTTCCCGTTGAAATTTCTAACATACTTACTTTCTCATTAATACTCACTCTCCATTTTTTTTTGAATTTCATATAATTAATTTTGTGTATGCCACCTTAAACCTCTCGCTTTATACAATGGAATCCAATGCTGTTCATAGAAATCATATCCAGCACCATCAATTCCAAATACAACTCCTAGTGATTCCGTGTAATACGCTACTATTCCACAGTCATTTAAGATATCAGCATTATTTTCTGCCCACTCTTCATCTAACGACTCTCCAAAAGTCCACATTGTCCCCCACGCTACGGGAAATCCACATTGACTTTCGTTCTCTACAGTGATTTGATAACTGTCATTGCAATTTTCAACATCATGATTTATTAATATTTCAACTGCACTAGTAGGAATCGCATTCCATTCTCCTACCCATTTCTTCGTAGCTTCCTTAATATTCATTTACTCCATTCTCCATTTTTTTTTTTTTTTTGAGCAATTAATAACTCAATCTGAGTTAAGAAGATAATTCTTAACTCATGTTCAACTATTAATTGCAATACTTTTATTTATTTTCATTTATAAATAATTCATCTATATAACTTGTTAATTCTTGTTCCATATTGGATACAGCTTGGTCAATCTCTTTAGAGTGTCTATTCATTCTATCTTGCTGTTCTTGGTCAATCTTGCTATCTAAATACTTATAGACATCTTCAAGCATATTATTTTTTTCTTGATTGACATGCGTGACCATATCATGATGTACCTGTTCACCAACTCTCTTAAGTTCTTTATTGTAGTACTCAAGAATCTCATCTTTAATCTGATTTTCTTGGTTGTTTACTAACTCAGCATAATAATTTGTTGATGCATACGTGATGCCACCTCCTAGTAAAAAACTTCCTGCTATTGCCACTGCTATTAATTTCTTTTTCATCATAATCTCTCCTTAATTTTTTTTGGATTGGGTAATCCATTGAGACATTCATTGGTAGTATGAATATCTCTAGCATTACCCAATCAAATATAATGCAATACTTTTGTTTTTTATGAAGCTATTTTATTTTTTATTTCATATGTGACTACCGGAAAATTATTTTTATGAGCGCTTAAATTCACTTTATCAACAAGTTGTAAGTACTCATCCCTACCATTTACATGCTGTTCATAGTCTACAAAACTTTTAACTTTTTTTGGATTGTAGTAAATATTTTTTTCGAACCGAATATTATTTAAATCCTTAATTCTACCTACAACAAATGCATGTCTATCTTTGACTCCTGTTTCAATCGTTTTCTTTTGTTTTGATTTATCTATTTTGAAATAACATCCCTCTAAAGTTATATGTGATGCATAGCCAAGTACCTTTCCAATCGAATTACGTGATTTCATTTCAACTATACTAAAAGTTTTTTTATGTGCGTTCCAATGAACAGCAACTAGCTGACCAATACTAATTTTTCTGTCTTTGTATGGTGTGAAAATATTATTTTTCATTTATAGCTACCCTTTCAACTTTTTTGATATCGTCCTCAGCTTGACCAAATGTAACTTGAATCTTTTCCCCTTTTTTAACATTAAATTTTATTTCATCTTGGTACAGGAATATTCCAGCGTTTTCGTCCGTAACTTGTGAAGCAATGGGCTCTCCATAGACTTTGTTTTCTTTAGCATCTGTAACTTCATAAGTAAATTGACTATTTTCAACCTTGTCATGCAATTGGTAATTATTTAATCCAAAAGGTAAAATTGATACACCAACTAATAAATTAATTAATAATGCTTTCATTTTCATCGCTCCATTTTTTTTTTTTTTTGAATTATACTATTCTAATAACAATTAATATTTAAAGCTTGAATATCTGAAATAGGCAAAGTAAAAGTATTGCCATGAATTAAATCTAATGTATTATGACTATCGTTTTTTAACGTCACCATGTTATTTGTAAAATTAATATTTGTTACAAAGTACCAATTATTTTTATATTTTGCTTGACCAAGAATATCTATCATTTTTTTCATTCTCCTTTTAATGAAATGTTGTTTTTATCTTAATAACCTAAGTATTTTTTAAGTTTGTTATATTCTTCCGTTCCTATTAATTTACGTAATAACCCTGCTTTGTGCATTCCACTTTTATATAAGCCTTCTAAAACCTTTTTAACATCATACTTATCCCCGTACTCTTTGAAGAAAGAAATATACTCGTTATCATCAATAAATCTTGGTTTAGTTGTATTTATATAATCCTTATTAAATATTGTCATCAGAATATCATTTATATCAGGTTTTTCCATATCATGAGGTGTGAAAATGCTAAATGATTTTTCTCTACCGTGATAATGTAGCTTTACTTCCCACTCATGACAATCCCAATTAGGATATAAACAGATATACTCTATTGCATAAAAATCATTTCCGTTTTTATTATGATGGTTTGTATGTGTAACGGTACACTTTAGGTTGTGAAAATCATTTCTCATTTCAATTCCTCCATTTTTTTTTTTTTTTGAACTATTATCTTATCTATTCAATGAAACCATATACATATTAGAATAATTTGTCTTTCTTATACTTAATCTATCTGGTTCTACAAAAGTATAAGAATGAACATTATTTAACTTTAGCTTGTGCGCTACAACTTCCATACCGTTGTTCAATCTTTCTAAGTTATTTTTTAAAATATACATTTACATTCTCCTTTTAATAATTTTTTATTGGATTGATTAATCCATGAAGCGCTAAAATTATTTTTTTTAGCGCTCTAGCATTAATCAATTGCTTGAAGTTCTTTTTTAATCTTATCTGACAATTCATTAAGATGGTCAGCCGTTTCCCTAACTGTTTTAGTAGTATTATGATTGTGAAGCAACGGGCTAAGCATCTTTTTATATGCATTGACCTTGTCCCATAGGCTTAAGAGCTTAAACGCCTTAGTATCTGAAACAATTATTTTCTTTGCGTGTGCAAATTCTTTTTCATTGTCCTTAGTAATAGCAATTAAATTATTCTCAAATTTATTCATTTTCTTCACTCTCCATTTTTTGGATTATTAAATTAAAATTAATTTTTGTGCCTTCCTGCAATGTACCCTTTGACGATGAAAAAGAAAGCTTCTTCATGCACTAAGCCTGTGTAATGTTTGAAACTTCTTAATTTCATGTCTCTATCTGAGTAGTAAAAAATTTCTTTGCTGTGAGAGTTGGCAAAAAAGGACAGTATTTGGGGTTTCTTTTCAATTAATATCTTTTCTTCATGCTTAAAATCTGCCTTTTTCAACTTGGCTATGATTTCATTCATAGATTCACGCTCCATTTTTATTTTTTTTGGATTGCAATATCCATTGTGAAGCCAATTAATAATTAGCTTCACTAGCATATTGCAATACTTTTATTTTATTATATGAAGTTCAACGTTCCGTTTATCTCAACAGATACGGCTTCCTGTTGTAATTTTTCTTTAATGTATCTTGCTACATCCTTAGCTTTTGTAATTACCTTATTTTCTTTTTCGTCTTCATAAAATACATGTACTTGATAAATTTTTTCTTCCACCAGTGAGCCATCTTCGGCTACCCAATAGCCTTTTACCTCTTCAACAGTTGCACCACCTGCAATACTTGCCAATTCTCTTACAGTATGCTGTAAAATATCAGATACATCTGCTTCCTTGTCAACTTCCATTGTGCTTGGCACGTATACAATTACTTTTTTCTTTAACATTTTTCATCTCTCCAATAATTATTTTTTGGATTAGAAAATCCATTGAGATATCCAAAATCAATTGAATATCTCAAGCATAATCTAATCTACTGTAAATTGCAATACTTTTGTTTAATGTTTAGTAATAGCAAAAAATAAGAATCTAAGCATTATAATAAATAGTAGCAAATACCAAGCATTAATAAATAATTTATTGTGCAAAAGTCGTTGTATCAATTTATTCACGCTCCAATTTTGATATTAGTTTACGTACTCTACAATAGTATTGTCATCTAATTGAAAGAAAGTACCTTCTATTCCCATGTCGCGCCCCAATCTATCCCAATCTACATAATTCATCAATGGCGCGTTCATATCTGTGCCTATTTCCTTATGCCATTTATAAGCTACATCGCCCATATTACGGCATTCATGGTATACAATTACATCCTCCATACTTTCTAAAGCTTCGTCAAAGTCTGATACGATACCATCATTTAACAATTCAAACGCTATATTTATATCCATTTCATCCATATCTTCCATTTTTTCAGCTATTTCATTAAGCTTTTTAATACTAGAATATTCGTTTATATTAAATGGTGCTTCATAATCATGTATTGCCCATTCCTCATAATAAATACCGTCTTCCTCTACACCGTGAATGTAGTTGCCTTCATTATCATAAGTAGCAAGACCAATTTTAACCATTATATCCTTGATATCATAAGGCAATGTAAACCATTCCCCCACTAATTTACCCTCATTGTATTTACCTAGATTTGCAACGTAAATTTTGATTTGATTAGTCATTTTTCATTTCCCCTTTTTAATTGTGTAGGCTTTAAGCCTCGATTATAAATATTAGCAAAATATCTATAATCCAAGCTTAAAACTTGGACAATATACCTTCATGGGCTAGGTATAACAGCGCTTTAATTGACATTTGCTAATACGCTTTCTAACCTCAGTTTTATTTATATCTGAGTAATTCCAGCGTATGGAATTGCTTATGCAATCCTCTATCGCTTGCATAAATATCTTTTATGCTACGGTTTCCGACTCTTACGGCTTACAATATTAGTTGTAAGTTGTGCTTATCACTTTTACCCCTTTTAGGGTAATCCTGTTTCCAGCCGTTCCGTGTCAACCTGCCACAACGCCCTTTTTAGCTTTCACGGTCTGGCTTTCGTGTCTATTGAGTTGTCAATATGCATCATGTAGCTTTGATTTACTACATTCAATCTCTACACTTTCAAAATGATTTCGTAGTCTGTTTTACTTGTGTAAAGTAAGCAAGTTGTTTTGTGTGTTACTGTGTTAGTGTCTCGCTTGCTGTGACTCAACTATTACACGTCAATAAAAAACATGCAACTTTAAAAGGCTATTTTTGGCGTTCGTTATTTTCTTCTAAAATCGCCTACTGCGCGCGCGTATATTTTAATGAAGGAAAGATTCAATTTTTGACTTACGAAAATAGCCTTGACTCTTAGAACGCCAAGGATTCCAGCGATTATATAATTGCATCAAAAAAACCTGTGGATAAGTCGTTCGTTCTGTTCGTTCTTTTTAGTGAACAAATAAAAATATTAAAAAAAATTATTGCAATTTTAATAAGCTTAAACCTTAGAGCGCCAAGCGAGAACGTAATCTTAATTTTTGTCAAGTCAATCATAAATTCAAAAAGTTTTTAGATCGTTAAAATTAGGGGGTGTGGATAAGTATAACAAACACACTACACCACTGTGTTTGTAGAACACTAAAAATGCTTTAAATATTGTTATATGTAATATAATGACATATATTTGTAACATAATTGTAATAAATAAGCATGGTTCTTAGATTGACAAGGATTTGACTATACTTGCATGTAATTAGATTATTCAGATAATAGTCACAACTTAGTCATATTTGTATACGCTTTCAATATAATGACACATTTATAGCACGTACGTTCTGTTATATACGGTTAATACGTCTTTAACCATTGGTATGACAGGGCTTATAGCTTGTGTACCTTAGTAGCAGGATTAATATACAAGGCTTGTCTACCACCCTTTATTAATTAGACAGATATATATAAATACATCTCTAATATTTTATAATTGTTATATAACATATCTATTTATACTTAAAATATCCTATAACAATAAAGATAATATAGTATGGTTTATTGTTATAGCTGTATATGTTAGGGGTACAATCTATTATATACAGGGGTAGCATGATACATAAATATTATTCTAGCGTGAATTACTTTATAGGGGTAGCGCCTATTATAATATGGGGTGGTATCTATGGGGTTGTGTAAAAGTTAAGACGGTATTTAATATATTTTCAAGGGTACTACATAGCACTACCTATAGCATGGCTATGGTATACATAGTATAATATTTGTTTTTATCTATATATAGTATATGTATATAGTGTTAATGTGTATATATTGTATGTATATAGTTGTATGTATATAGTGTTAATGAGTGTGCGAAAGAGATTGAAAGACAAGGAAAGAAAGGAAGGCACAGACTGATTAAAAGACGTTGCTTAACTGGTTTACTGATTGTTGTTAGACAGACATATAGAATACTATATTTTTATATATAAATTTTATTGGAGCATTTTTTTGTGTGTCGCTGGCTAGTTGGATATATTCGATAGATGAAAAAAAATATTGTAGTGTGTGGTTTTTGTTTGGTGGCTAGTGAATGAAAAAGTAGGTAATATATGAGGTTGTAGCGTGTTTGTTAAGTGAATATGTAGAATTGGTTAGTGTGGAATATTTGTGTAGAAGGTGGCTCATACACTCATCACGGTGTAACAAAACTTAAACCGTTAAGCATTCATATTCTCGTCTAGTCCAATTATGAGAACGAAATACGACTTATAACGTTATGGAATATATAAAGATAGATCGAATGTACTTGCTTATGTTTTGCTCATTTTTAGCTATTCAATATTACAGATAGCCGACAGCCTCAAAGGGTATAATTCAGGGTATGGTGTCCCTCTAATGGTTATTAGGTGGACAGGCAACAGGGGTTATTTTCCACATTTCAAGGGGTGTTTTCTCAGGAATAGCATATAGGTAGCTCTACTCACACAATACCAAAAATTTTCGATTCGCTACCCTATTTTCAATCTCGACTCCCCTTCCTTCTCTTCACTCAATAAAATCACCAGAAAAATGCTCAATTTTGCCTTATCGAAAGGCTTATCGTAAACTATTATACAATTACTGTATTTTCTTATGTTCTACAGGGGGCTATTTAAGCACAAAAACACCCCTATCATAACAGTAATAACCTTTTATACTATAGGGGTTAACGATTAAGCTCCTATCGAGACGTTTAAATTAAAGGTAAAATTACCAGTTTGTTATATATTTAAAGACATTTGATGATTAACTTCATTCAAGTCTCCAAACTCAGTTTTTTTAACTTCTTCTATATTAATATAATCACGATAATTACCCTCGACTATTACTTTACTATCAACTTTATTTAGGTATTTTCTATCTACCAGATAGTGATTATCCAATTCATTCCCTCGGATACAGCAAATTCTTAAGCCAACTGCACTATATATATTATGTATCAAAGTTACGAGCATCGCATTTTTAACGCCTAAGTAGTCTTTTACAATACGCAGTAGCTCTTCGTCATTATCATATGTTTTATCCAGTTTACACTCTTCGTTATTTGATATAGTAACATGTCTACCATCGGCTTGAATTAATCTATCGTCATAGTTTGAATTAAACGACTTGTAATTAGCACTTTTTAGTATAATTACTGGTTTCTCCATATATTACAGCTCCTTTTATCGATTTTCTTTGATTTTACCTTAATTTCAATAAATTTTATAAGTTTTTCATATATTTTTGACCATTTTTTAGTATTTTAGGGGTAAAAAACAGGTAAATCAAACAGATTTACCCATGAAAAAAGTGAAAACAGTATCAAGTATTAACTATTATTAGTCATTAAATTCTTTTCGACTTTCAATCTGATAGTTGTATATAAATTATCTAAGTCCTCTCTGGTTACTTCTACAGTACTAGCTCCATCCATATCTTTATGAAAATGAAAGAACTCTTCAATCTCATCCCCTATCAGAATCTTAATCGTATCCCATTCGCACTTTTCCATTAAGCCTACCCCCTATCGACAGTGAAGTTTAGTAAAATGATATCGCTACCATACAGTTCCCTTAGCTCCTTCATTTTGAAACTAATTGCCTCAGAATCAGCAGACATTTCTTTGTCACTATAGCATTGCGTATCAAATTCATTACTAAACTTTTCCTTAAACACTCTGCCCTTTTCGTTGATAATCTTTAGAGTATAGGTGACTTTTATTAAATTATTCATCAAGTCCCTCCCTGTCTTGATATTATATCATCTATAAACTATTTGCTGTTATTACTTTTAGTCATGCCATTATTTTCCATCACTATTACAAAAATATAAGACTCCTGATATTAATCAAGAGCCTTTTTCTCTCTACTTTTTATAAAACAATCGACTTCCCTATCACTAAATAATGGCATACTATCGTTACTTACATATTGTTTGGGTTTCGGAAAGCTATTATCTCTTCTTATCCAATTCCAAACTTGGTGACGTGAAACATTATATTTATTTACTATGTCTGCAACATTAAGCAACTTGTCCATTAATTCATTACCTCTACATTTTATAATAATTACCTTTGAATCTACCTACTTCTTTAAATCCGTCTCTAGTATCAAATATATTTCTTGATTTATCTGCTATTTTATAATAGTTAAAGTCTGAATGAGCCGTAAGTAATACTACAACATCATAGTTTCCTAGCTCATTATAATCAATATCTTCAATATTTACAATGGTGTCTTTAATCCTGATAGAGTCTACATGAGGGTCATAAATAGTAATATTTGCACCCATTCTAATTAAAGATTCGTACAACCTAAATATTGGCGACTCTCTTACGTCAGATATGTCTTTCTTGTATGATGCTCCTAAAATAGCTATCTTACTACCGAATAACGTTAATTTTTCACTATTCAGAATTCCATTTATACGATCTACGGCATAGTCACTCATCTTATTATTTATTTCTCCAGCTAGTTCAATCATCTGAGCATTACAGTTAAATTTCTTTGAGTACCAAGATAAATAATAAGGGTCAACTGGTATACAATGACCGCCAACTCCTGCAGTTGGATAAAACGGCATAAATCCATATGGCTTTGTTTTGGATGCTTCTATAACTTCCCAAGGGTCTAATCCCATTTTATTACATATTAAAGTTAGTTCATTAGCCAATGCGATATTTACATACCTAAATGTATTTTCATAAACCTTCGACATTTCAGCAACTTTTGTAGAGCTTACAGGGAGTACGCTACCACCAATGAACTTCTCAGCTAATTGGGTACATCTACTTGTGTGACCGCCAACAATCCTAGGAGTATTATCAACGTTATAAGTTTTATTTGATGGGTCTATTCTTTCAGGTGAATAAGCTACAAAAAAATCTTCACCTACATTTAGTCCTCTTGCTACTGCGTTTTTCACTATATAATCTTCTGTTGTCGATGGATACGTAGTGCTCTCCAATATAACAAGAGCTCCTTTTTCAGCATATCGTAGTATATCAATGGATGCCTTTTTTATATAGGAAAGATTAGGCTGTTTATACTCGTCTATTGGAGTTGGAACACAAATTAATATCACGTCAACGTTGGATAGTAAGCTAAAATCAGACGTGGCAAATATCTTCTTTCTATCTAATACAAGATTGCTAAGCTCCTCTGATTTAACATCAGAAATATAGCTACCCCCTCTATTCACCATATTTACTTTGGATTCATCTAAGTCAAACCCAATAACAGAGTTACCTCTCTTCGCCTTCGAAATAATGTTTGGCAATCCTACATACCCCATGCCTATTACACCAACAACAGCAGTATTAGTATCTATTTTCTTGTACAAGCTTTCAAATAAAGACTCTTCACTTTTACTTGGCTTTACCAATAATTCCAACAACTTCATCTCCTCTATATCCTTATCTAGTCCCCCAACCATTTTGTCTAATCGTTACCAAGGCATACAGTCTTAACGGAATGAGCAAAGTTATGTGTATAATTCCATAGACTGGAGCCATTAGAAAGATTAGTGGATTTCTCAAGATATAATATGCGTTTCTTGCATAGGCACTTAAACAAATGTAAGCAAAATAATATGTAGCCATTATTAATCCAAAAGTAGATGATTTAAGAATTACGCCAAAAACAATTGCTACACCGAATAATATCCAGAGCAACATCTCTAATACAGCCCATACTAATACAGTTGGTTTTTTTAACCCTATCTTCATGGCAATGAGACTTTCTCTAAAAAATGACTTATTCCATCTAATTTGCTGTTTTAAAAATTGTTTAATTCCTGATGGGACATCGGTATAACAGTGTGCAGTAGACTGATAAAGTGTCTTACCTTCTAAAATTGCATAGTTTGTTAGGCATCTATCATCGCCAAACTGAACCTTTTCACCCAAAAATGTTTGATTCTTATAATGCTCAAGATTACTTAAAATAACTTCCGTTCTATAAGCACTAAAACACCCACTACAAACTAACACGTTTCCTGTCACACTTTGAGCCGACCTTTCAACTCTAAATGCATTATCATATCTCATATCTATGAGCTTTGTAAAAAGATTATCTCCTTTGTTACGCGCATGTAAATGACCAGTTGTCGCTTTTACCTTCGAATCTTTAAACGGGGAAATTAATTCCTTGATAGCATCGCTAGCCACATGGGCATCAGAATCAATTGTTACTATAATATCGCCTTCTACCCTTTCAAAAGCCCAAGCTTGAGCATGTCTTTTCCCAACATTCTTTTCAAGTTTGTGAACTCTCAAATACGGAGTATTCGAACTCGATGACTCACTAGTAGATGCAACTTGATTTATACCATCCTTCATTTCATTCAAAGAGTGATACCCTGAAAGGTCTTTGCTACCATCATCAACAACGATTATTTCATATATAGGATAATCTTGCTCTAGTAAGCTTTCTATGGTGCTACTCAATGACTGAGAAGATTCATTATACGAAGGAATCACTACTGATACCTTTAGATTTTTCCCTTTTATCGATGCGTAAGGCTTATAAAAAAAACTTAACGCCATCTTGCCCAGTAAATATGTAACCATCATTGAACCGTAAACACCAAGAAATAAATCAAATTTCCCCTTAGACATATAGTTAACGTAAAGCATTCCCGAAACAGTTATTACAAAGATAAAGACAATAAACAACTTTGCACCAATATTTATATCAGACTTCTTTTTCTTTTTATCCCTTCTCTTGTCTATAACTGACTCCCCTACTTCTGTTTCTATTAAATTATCTTGTTTAGCCAATCCCAATTTTACTAATTCTCCTCCTCTTGACCGACACATTTGTGTCATTATTAGAAAAAAACAGACGTGAATCACACGTATAGTTTTGATATAATAGATGGTGGTATATTTTCGAATTAGACTGTCGAAAATTAAACTATATGATGGAATACGTGAGACTCACGTACAGTTTTGTCTATACTTGTATGTTACAGGAGACTCACGTACAAGTCAAGAGTTTTTAGGAGGAAAAATTTTGAGTGAGAATAGCCAGAGAAAAGATATTCGTGTACCTGTCTCCTTGATTGAAAAGGTCGAAGAGTATCGAAAAGAAAACAGCATTCGTTATTGGACTACCGCCTTCATGGAGCTTGCTAGAAAAGGTTTGGAAGCCGAAAACAATAAAAAATCCCTTGATTAAATCAAGGGATTTTATTCTACTTGCTACATATTAACTATGTCATCAATGAAACTGTCATTCGCATCGCTCTTAGTATACCAGTTCTCTTTTATATCTTCCTTTACAGCTTGTTTTTCTCCATTATCACTTACTCTAGACAAGCCATATTTATCAGAGCAAATTAGAAACGTAATATACGCACTCAAATTACCTCCAAAATATTTGTCAGCCATGTGAACAGCAATATCGTGAACATCTTCTCTTAGAGATATAGATTTTTTCTTGACGCTCTTTTTCTTATCCAAATTTCTGCACCCCTACAGCATAGAACGCATTTGCATTTGTTAAGACCTCATCTGTGTTTACACCTTTATTTTTAGGAAGAAAATCTTTAAATCTTATTGACCCTCCACCTATAAAATTCTTCTTGTGAACAATATCATATGGAAAGTCTGTCTTTATCTTGGTTAAAATTTCATCCATATGTTGCTCAAACAATGAATCGAAGTCAAACTTTCGTGATTCTTCATTTATCATTACACCATTCTGCTCAATAAATCTCTCTACATCTTCATTAGAGACCTCAACATTGAATTCATTGGCGATCTCCCCTGCCACCATAGAGTAGAATTTAATCATTCCTAACTGATAGCTTTTAAATTTGGTGAGCTTTCTTCCTTCAAAATAAGAAACATCTACAGTTATTCCACCAATATCAATAACAAGATTCGTTTTGCCTTCTTCAAAGTCCTTGGGATTAATCAACGGAAGTCCTGCAGATTGAGGAAATACAATTACATCCTTTATATTTATAGTCCTATCTTTTCCATTGTAACCCATAGTCACCCGTTTATTCATTAGCGATTTCTTTAGCTCATCCTTTTGAGTTTTGTAATAACTGACAGGAAGACCAGTAACTAAATCAACATTGATAGTAGTTAATCTATCATCAGCGTTTCTAAGTATTGCAGTAAGTAAGCACAGTTCAAAGTTCTTATCATATATTTTGTTGGAATCTACCGTAATCCTTCCTCTTTCCCCCATTGTATACTCTTTTCCTTCAAATTCAATTACGGTAGAGTTCGGATTAATATCAATTACTCCTTCCCTAACTGTACTTCTAAATACATCTTCTCCCTTGCTAGATACAGTTTTTGTATGGGAATACCCAACATCAATTCCTAAAATAATAGAGTTGTCAGCCATAATCCTACCTCCTAAATTGTTAGTATTACCCAGTAGCATTTAATGCTACTTAGTAGCACCGAAACTATTAACCTTCTATGTTTTATATATTATCAATACTACTAAGTAGTGTCAAGTGTTACCTAGTAGCATTAATAACCTTTTTACACCTCGAAATGCCAAATCTAATGTAGGTCAATCATTATTATAAACTAAAATAACGATATATTATACCTCTAACTATGAAATTTAATGGAGGGCAGACGTTATTAAAGGTTGATTTAATGATAAATGATAGTTCAATTGGCGATATCTCATGTAGGGCAACAATTAATATAGGTGTTATTTAGGTTGTAGTAAGCCTATATACTACGAAATCTAATGTAGAGCACAATGTACATGTATCTCAAAATATGATTTAATTAAACTATTAGAAGTATAGATTTTGAAAAATCATGAGGAGGTGAAATCCTATATGGAGGTCGAATTTGTAACTCTAGGAGATGCGTCAACAAGATTAGATGTACCATCTGCAACATTAAGACATTGGACTGACCAATTAGAGCAGTTTGAAGTGCATTACGTAATGAGAAATAATAGGAATGAGAGAATATATTACGATAACGATATACAGATATTCAAGTATTTAAAAGACTTGAAGGCAGAATATGGTAGAAGGACAACAACTAAAGATTTAGCCTATATGATAGCTGAAAAATCATCTCAAGAGGAAATGTTTGATTTGAGAAGCAAAGAAGAAGCTCCAACACCTGAGCCAAGCAACAAAACTGCAGACCTTTTAAATCAAGAAGACATACAACAGTTAATGAAGAGTGAGAGGGTTAAGCAATTCATTGGTATCGTAATTGGCGAGACGACTAAGAACTTAAAAGATGATATTAAAGAAGAGATTCGTGAATCAGTAAGAGAAGAAGTGAGGCAAGAGCTAAGGCAAGAAATGGAGACGAGTAATCAAAAAATGGAGGAAGTCGCCAATAGAATTGAAGACAGTTTAAAAAGAAGAGATGAACAAACAACAAAAATGCTAACTGAGATAACGAAGAAACAAGAATCAAAAGGATTCTTCTCAAAATTTTTTGGCAAATAAAAAAAGAGTGGGGGAGAGCCCTCACTCAAAATATCTGTTTAACATTACATTGTCTCCATTTATATTAGTGAATATAGTCTTTATACCCGTGAACTCCTCAGTAGTTGTCATTATTAATGACTTGAACCATATATAATTTTTATAAACTTCAAACGTATCGTTTTCTATTTCTGATTGTGTTTTGTATCTCCATAAAGCCTCGCTGTCAAAGGGTTTGATTATAATTTGCTTACCATTTGATAACTTAGCGCTTACAACTATATCGTCCAAAATTATTCCTCCTGTACAGCAATACTTTTGTTTAATCTAACCCAATTCTAATTGCCTCTATATTTCCTTTTTCAGAAACAGCTATAGCTAACTGAGAAGGGGCAGAACCTAGTCCTAATTTTTCAGAATAATCATCAGAGCCTTTTGTGCTTCCACACCTTATTTCAAATCTATTGATTCCAACCTCTATACAAGCAAAGTGATGGAAATGACCATATACTATAGCGTCATAGTGAAGTTTATCCCTTGAGCCATGGTCTGCAATTTTCTTAGTATCTGCCTTTTTCTCCAAGTCTCCATGAACAAACTTTATATTTTTTCCATTTACATCTAGTAGCTTTGCGCTGTATGGATGCGTTTCTTCATAGACTAGATTTTCTTTATTAGATGTTTCAACGAATACTTGTATCATTTCATTTACTACAACCATACCAGTATCGCCATCTATATTTCCATTTTTATCTTTATTCATTCTATCGTGGTTTCCAGCAAAACCTCTATAAACTACATAGAAGTTTTTAGTAGCCAGTTTAGCCAACATTTCAATTATAAGGCGACCACCCACGGTCATTTGTTTAGAAACAGGAAATTCAGCATGGTATGCTTGAGAGTCTCTCATGTAAGCGTGTTCGAGAATATCTCCCATATATACTACATCTATTCTGTATACTTTTCTTTCATAGGCTAATTTCAAAATAGAATCTACATATTGATTTATTCTTTCTTTAGCTATTTCAAGGTTATATTTATTTCCTTCAACATCTACCAAAGCACCAATATGCCAATCCGATATTACAGCTATTAATCTTGTATTTGTATGATTATCGATAGGGGAGAAGACATGATTCATTATTTCTTCCCATCTAATATCGCTTAGGACATTTTGAATAGATTCTTTTATTTCAGAAATAAACAGTCCACTATCTACTATGTCTCTTTTTCCTTTTCTGATTTCACGTAGATAATTTTGAGTCTCTCGTTTGTGCCAGTAACTTTCTCCTACTAGCTTCTGATAAGATTCAATTTTGCTATCAGTGACCATATCAGCATACTTAGTTACTTCTGGCAGTTTACCCATTGCCTTTTGATGAAGTTGTATCATCTTTCTATAATTTTCACTATTCTCGCTATCTTCGAATCCTTCCTCAGCCATCAAATTCTTATGTTTAGCCCAAGAACATCTATAGCTAGGACTATCTCTTTGTAACCTTTGTTTTAGTGCTACAGCCATATCTAGATGCTCTTTGCTAACTTTAATTGTTTCACCTTTTTTATTAGTATATGAACGCATTGTGCTTATATCTTTCCTTTCAAAAGCATTTAATAGCAATACTTTTTCTTAATTTCCATTCATATACATTGCTCGCAAATACAATAATCCCAATTATACATCTTCATATTATCACATAAACAAAATCAATGCAATACTTTTGTTTAATCTAAAGGGTATAAAACACTTACTTGTCCATTGCCTCTAAATAACTTTTTCTTCATATTATTCAATTCTTCGCTACCTAATAATTCAATTAGGAATTTACTAGGGTAAGCGATGGACAAATTTGAATCGTACTGAAACCAGCTAATATATAACCTTTTTCTTGGTCTACTGCTTGCTACATAAAATAAGCGCCTTTCCTCTTCTATATCCCCATTCATATCATGTGGCATCAATTTTTTGTTGCAGTTAAGCACAAAGCAAACGTCCCATTCCAATCCTTTTGAACTGTGCATTGTAATAATTTGTACCGCATCTTTTCCTTTAGATTTAGCTTGTTTATCTTTTATCTTTACTATGTGAGCTAGAAAAGCTTTTATACTTGGGAATTTAGCACCCATTTCACATAATCTATCAATTGCTTCAATCTTTTCGTCAAGAGAGGAAGGGCTTGTTGATGTTTCGTTAATAAATTTCTTATACTTGGTTTCTTTTACAATATTTCGTAGAATTCTACCTGCGTTTACATTTGAATCAACTTGATGTTTTAACTCAGAAACAACTCTTGTTATTTCTTCAATGTTGCTTCTATATTTCCATTCGGAGTTATGTGGAGTTATTTGAACAGCTTCATACAATGATAAATCTCTGGTTAGAGCAAACTCCTCTAATTCATTCAAAAATTTCTTGCTAAGATAACGATTAGGAGAATTATAAATTCTTCTAAAACTGGCGTCATCTTTGTCGTCTATAGATAATCGGGCATAGCTTAATATATCCAGTATTTCCTTCCTATCAAAAAATGACCTGTTCTTTGACACTTCATATGGTATATCTGCATTCGCAAGTTTGTCTTCCACTATTGCTGTTTGAGCATTGGTTCTAACAAGAATTGCTATTTCATTCATGGGAGTGCCATTGTTGTTTTCATTAATTATCTTCCTTGAAACGCCTTCCATTTGTTGATATTCATCTTGATATAACGTCAAATTAACCTTATCACCAATCCCTGATATGCTTTCAGAAGGCTTATAATCGTTGTACTTTTGGATAGGGGACTTAGAGATAATTTCATTAGAGAAATCAACAATTGTTTGAGTGCTTCTAAAGTTCTTATTCAACTCGATTAACTTTGCATCCTGAAATTCATCTTTGAAGTTTAGTATATTATCTACATTTGCATTAATAAATCTGTACACAGACTGTCTAAAGTCGCCAACAACAAATACATTTTTATCGTTAATCATTTTTATAATTTCAAGAACAATTGTTGACGTGTCCTGAAATTCATCGACCATAATATACTTATATTTATCAGAAAGTTTATTTCTAAATTGCTTGTCAGATATCAGCTTGTTATAAAGTCGCAACATCATATCGTCGAAATCAATTTGTCGAGATTGCTCTTTTAGCCTTTCATAATTGACGTATGCACTTTGAAGTTGCTCTATAGGCACACCTTTAACAAAAGAGATACTATCATCTATAATTACTGGTTTATCTGGAGTAATCATATTGTTTTTCTGATAAGAGATAAAGCTTGCTAACTCACTGGCTCTTAAATTGATATCTAGCCCGTTTGGATTTTTATCGGTTGCTGACTTGCAAAAATCATTCAATAACGAAAATCTCCACCAATCTGGAGCAATCTTATACTTAGAAAAACCACTGTCCATTAATCTTAGTATTTGATAAGCGATAGAGTGAAAAGTTCCCATTGGTATTAATTCAGCTCTTTTCTTACCAATTAACTTTCCGAGCCTCTTTTTCATTTCTTCGGAAGCTTTCTTTGTAAAAGTAATAGATAAAATATTATGCGGTCTAATACCCTTTTCAATCATATATGCAATTCTTGTTGTAAAACTTGAAGTTTTGCCACTTCCTGCAGATGCTATTGCAACGATATTCCCATGAATACTTAATACAGCATCCTTCTGCTCTTCCGTCAACTTCATATTTTTCCTCCTAAAATCAACTTATAGAAATAACTTTAGCACAGACACAAAAGTATTGCAATACTTTTGGTTAACTATAATTAATAAACTTTTCTCATTTATAATTTCTCTATTAAATGCCTTAAATGGATACTTAGCTGTATAGCGCAATTATAGCCTCATATAGATGATTTTAATTTATAACGTACAAACACATTAGCTCTGTCAATATTCAATCAGAGAATAGGTCTCACGATCTTTTATGATGGTATGGAGATGCTAGGGGATAATTTTGTTAATTGGAAAATCATTAATATTTTTAGCTTAGTGGAATAAGTATTATTAATTATGTTTTAAATTCTTAAAGATAGTACTGATTATACTATCAAAATTTGATAGGGGAGGTATCAAAATCTGACATGCGAATAATCCACGTATCAAAATTTGATATGTGAGAATGTGTTTAAAATACGCCTATCAAATTTTGATACGTGGAAAATATACCGCCTATCAAATTCTGATAGGCGCGCCTATAAATTTTTGATAGGCGGATTTTAGGTCGCCTATCAAATTTTGATATGTAGGTATAAATTTTTGATAGGCGGTATTAAACATAAAAAAAAGTAGAGTAATATTATCCTCTACTTAAAATGACATTTTTTATGTAATCTTCACTCATGGTAAAGTCTATTTTAAAATCACTGACTATATTATCAAAAGTTGACTCTTCAACTGCCCATTTCTTTATATGTTCAATATAGTTATTTCTAACGCCTTCTTTTGCAAACTCATTTGGGAGAATAATTTGCAAAACTTTATTGTTGCTATGATAGAGATATACATTAGATTTAAAAAAGCTCTCATATGAAGGCTTAGAAACTTTTTCATATATTATACTATTAAAATACTTACTATTTTGATATTCATCTTTATCAAGATTACTCAAAATCACTTCACTATACTCATGTTCTTTTATCATTTTGTTAATCTTATCTCTAGTTTCCTTATTATTTATAATCTCACCATTAGTCAATATTCTCTCAATATCATTCTCTACTTTTATCATATTAGTAGCTAACTTTACACCTTCGAATTGACGCATAAAATTGTCATGAAGCCTCTGTAGTTTGTAAGGGAATTCGTTATACATTTGTTGAGTAATCATAGGTATGTTTCTTCTTATTTTAAATAGTGGACTAACATCTTTATTATTGTTAGTTGTGTCTTTTCTGTGAAAAACAGCTATAAAATTATACTCTTCTAATATATCAAGATATTTCTTAACAGTATTTTTAGTCTTTTTCATTTTCATAGCGATTGTTTCGATATCAGGATAACAGTAGTCTTTTTTTCCATACGCATACCTTTTCAAATGAAGATACACATTAACTGCGTCAGACCCTATTACTGCTCCCCAAAAGTCTAGTAGATAATTACTTATAATAGTAAAATCTTCTGTATCAATTAATGGTACGACATCTCCATATGTATCTAAGTTCAGAGCTTTTATTTCATCAAAGGATACTTTTATCTTCTTTACGATTGGCTTTAGACGAGAGCCTGTTTTTGAATTTTTAACATATTGGTTCTCATATTCACCAGTATGTACGTTTCTATAGTGTGCATATTTTGAGTCATTATAATCTTCATACAATTTACTATTAAATTCATTTGTAGCCATATAAAAGATTCCTCCCTCAACGGAAAAGGCAGGAATATATAGCAAAATACGCTTTGCAAACTGGCGTTATATATGTTATTATTAACACATAACAAAGCTATAAATTCCGTAAACGCTCTATCCTTCTAGGTCGCCAAACTCAGAAAGGTTAGGGCGTTGCTCTTTTTCCGAACTTTTATTTGACTCTATTTTACCAAACATAACCACATTTGACAACATAATAATTAAGACGACAGCTTATCAATAAAGGATTTGTTTAAAAATGCGTTAAACAAAAGTATTGACATTTTGTTAATTTGAGTTTATGATAGGTCTAGAATTTTAAATTGCTAATTTACGTACTTTAAAATTCGCTATCAATTTTAAATTGCTAATTTACGTACTTTAAAATTTAATGTCAATTTTAAAGTAGAAATTTGCTTACTTTAAAACTGTCATATAGAGAGACCATACCCAATAGAGAGACCATTTCAAATAGAGAGAAATGGAGAGGGTGTCGGCTGAGAGCCGATTTCCCCTCTAGAGTTGGTGCGTGACGGAAATAGAGGAGGGGGCGAAATCACATTAATGACTTTATAAAAATACCAAATGCTATCATAAGGAATTCCTCGTTGTCATCTAACGCAAAGCTTATTTATTTGTTAATTGCGTCCAACAGACGTATAGGCACTTGTTTTAATTCTTTATGCATTAGTATTTCAGGAATTATATTTATGCTCAAGTATAAGAATCATGACAAGAGTATAAAATCTGTCAAGTCTTCGATAGGTGAGCTTGTTGATTGTGGGGCATTCTCAATATGCGAAGATATGTCGTGTAAAACTGAAATTGACTACAGAAAATTGAAAAAAAATGATATGTTTTATGTGCTATTTAATGAAACTTATATTAATAGTAGTGATTTTATCAAAGGATTTGGAGCTAAGGTCGATGTTGAAACCCTAAAAGGGAAGTTAAATCTTTTTACAAGTATTTATTTAGATGATGCTATAAAACTAATGGATTACCCTCTAGATGAGTATCTTATTGATGGGAAGAAGGTCTCAATTAATCGCTCAAAGCTATTTAGTGTATATGCAATGATACTATCCAGAGCAAATATAGACCTAAAAAATGCTAGTAAGGGTTGCAGGGTGAGTTTTGATACTATAGATGTTATATCTGAGTATGCAAATGTATCCGAATCAACAGTAATAAGGTATATAAATATCTTATATGATATAAAGTTAATTTTTAAAATAACTGTGAGTCAAAATGGGAAGATTAAATCACAGAATGTTTATTCTCGTTGGAGAGATAGACATACCCTAATCATGGTATTAGATAAAAATAAGTCAGTTGTAAGCTTTAATTACTATCAGCTTTTAAAAATAGGTGATACACAGCTAACTGATTTAGAAGCTTCCTATATAATAAAAGAAGTGGAGGAAGAAGATGGTGTGAATATTGATGCTAATTGGGTAGATGGAAAAATATCTAAATTGTTCAATTGAACAAAAGTATTGCATTAATTAAGACTTGGATAATTACCTCCTTGCCCAACATCTGTGATAGTGTTATACTAATTTTATCAATGTTAGTTGTAAACGGAGGAAGAGTTTAATGTCTGATACAAGAGATATACTAAGAAAAGCAGAAGTGAAAAGAGTATTCGAACGTTTGACGAAGATGGAGCTATGTACCATCTATGGATTTAACTATAATTATTATTCGAATTGTGTCTCTGGAAGGAATAGTCCATCTAAAAAAATGGCTGATATTCTCAAAGAATATCTTGATACACCGACAAGAGAGATATATAATATGGTATTCTCATCAAGAGATGTCGATAATAATATATTTCATGAGGCTCTAGAGCTTGGTGGACAAGAAGTGTTTGACATAGTTAAATCTCTTAGGTCTAATGAGATTATTCATGTTCCATCTAGCATTATTAATACAATCCTAGAATCTGTAATAGCAATAGAAAAAATGGATAAATGGCTGGAAGAAGACGGTGGTGAACTTAATAACAAGGAAGAAAAATTAAAATCGAAAATCAATGATATTAGAAATGAAATAACGAAAATGAAATCTAATACATCTAATAAGGATAATAACGACACAGACCTTAAGGAAATTTTAGAGAAGCTTGATACTCTAGAATCTGAACTTAATGATTTGCGAGAGGAAAAAGAATTAAGGTATAAGTTATTTATAAAAAAAGAACTTAAAGATATAAAATAAAAGGGAAGAATATTGTCCCTTCCGATTAAACAAAAGTATTGCAATTAAATATGTTAGTTGCTATAATATTCTATATTAATTACTAAATAAAGGGAGACAAGAATCAATGAAAGGTATGGGGAGTTATACGAGATTTGAAGATGAACTAAACGGATTATCAGTAGATGAAATAAATGAACTCTATCTTAATGGAGGGCTAGATAAAGCCTATGAAGAGTACGAATGTACTGGTGAGGTAAATATAGATGTATTAAATAATAGTAGAAAAACGAAAAAGATAAGAAAAGTGGTGAAACAATAGATGAGAAGCTTCAATGGGACATTAGCGAAGCACAAATTAAGTGACTTTAACAAGTACGATAACAAACTAAAGACATTACAAGAAAGACTTGAGTTTGTTGAGGAAAATCTATACTATGAAGAATCGTTAAATGATTTTTTTGCAATCTATTTTAACAGTTATTATAATGTTTCACCAAACCAAAATGGATACTTAGCTGAGGAAGATGCAGTATGCAGACTACTCGACAATTTGGGAACGTATATAATGAAAGCAAATGACGTAGAAAGTAATAGGAAGGTAAAGTATAGATTTTGGGTTAATGAAAAAGAATATAGAGATTATAAAGAATCTGAAAATAAAGTTGTGTCGAGCAAGGAAGGTTCTGATGTTGAAGTAATAGATATGTTTGTAAATAATAAGAAAGATAAGAACCAGAAAATCGTCAAAGGAATTACAATTCATAAAAAGGATTTAAAGGATATAGAAGAGATTAGGTCATTGCAGAACGCTATTGACTACCTATGTAGTAAACAAGGGAAAAATGAGGTTAGAAAAAAATCTCAATGTCTGCAGGATTTAAAATTAGAAGAAAAAGATAAACTAAGGGCAGAATATATTGCAAAGAATACAGACAACTATATTAAGTCGTATGTTAAAAATCTAAAGGAAAATCAGATTTCAATTAAAGAGATTGTAAGGAGACCTATTACATTTAAAAGTATTATGAGAGGCGATGGAGCTCAGAATAAATTAGATGCAGTAGATTTACTGGATAAAAAACATGTAAAAAGCCTTTTGGAGTTAATCTCTTATGCTAATCTTAATACTGATGCTGGAATGATTCTAAGCACTGTCACAGATGTGTTGAATTCAATGGATTTAAAGAAGAGAGAGCTTGATATTATAGAGAGATTTAAGAAAGGTTCGGATAGGAAAGAGACTATGAAAGAGTTGAATATTTCAAGGAGCAATATGAATAATGTATTAAATAGGATAGCTGTTAAGTTTGTGAGTGAATATGAACGACAGTTGGAAGAAATCAGGAAGGCTACTGGAATATATAGCATTTAAATACTTTTGCTAACACTTTTAAATAAATGCAATAAAAAAAGTGTACGTTTCTGATGTGAAATCGTTTATATTATTGTAAGGATAAAACAAAAGTATTGCAATTTCTTACAGTCATAATGATTGCTCCTTGTATTTTTCCTACCCCCCCCTATATTCTAAAGTCTAAGTTTAACCTTGGACTTTTTATGTGGTCGCCAAGAATCTTCTAGAGTGGGCAAGGATTTTTGCATGTTTTTACCTTAGAGGGTGCGAATCCCAAAGATCGCAACATAACTAATAAAAACTTGCGCCAAATGTCAAAGTGCCTAATCGGAGCATCAGTTCTCATGCGTGAGACAGCAGGTTCAATTCCTGCCTTTGACTAATGCAAATTATTAAAACAAACATTTTA
This sequence comes from Virgibacillus sp. M23, assembly GCF_034190895.1. Lineage (NCBI taxonomy): Bacteria > Bacillati > Bacillota > Bacilli > Caryophanales > Bacillaceae > Virgibacillus > Virgibacillus sp. M23. The sequence goes on from NZ_JAWDHA010000009.1 coordinate 54,444, forward strand.
TTAATATGAGAGAGAAAGGGAGAGTTCAAATATTATGAAAACTCAAGACGTAGTAAATCGCATTGCAGAAATCACTGGTGGCACTAAGAAGGAAGCTAAACAATATCTTGGTGCATTTAAGCAAGTTGTAGTAGAAGGTTTAGAAAGTGGAGAAGGTGTATCTCTTAAAGGATTCGTAGAATTCTCTGTTAAAGAAGTACCAGCTCATGAAGCACGTAACCCACAAACTGGTGAATCTGTTCAAGTTCCAGCACATCGTAAAGGAACAGCTAAATTATCTAATTCAATTAAAAAATATTAATTAAAGTACAAAATATACCTTGCTCAAATTGAGCCTAACAAAAAGGAAAAGAACGTTGTATTTTACAACATGGGTATGTGGTTTGCACAGACAGGGCACGCTCTGTTTTTTCAGTTTTCACATACCCATCATATGTATAGGGGGTTCAATAAAAATCCTCACAACTAAAAGGGAGGTGAAGCACCTCCCTTTATTATATTTATGGTTGCTACTGGTTGGAGGCTAAAGCGCACGGTCTTCGTAGGTTCAAGCCCTACAGCAACCCCTCCTAAATTATACATTGTTCGTGAAGCAATTTGGTTAAAACTAATGAATGATTCGAACATTCATTAGAGAGTTCGGATATTTATATTTTCCATGAATCATTGCAGGCATTTGGATATATGTCTGCTCCTCCTTATTGGCTCGTAGTTCAATTGGTAGAACACTTGACTGTTAATCAAGTAGTTGTAGGTTCGAGTCCTACCGAGTCAGCCAATTTTGGTTTATTCGTCTATCGGATAGGATATCACACTGTCACTGTGAAGAGATGGGTTCAATTCCCATATAAACCGCCATTAATAACTATTTAATTGAGAGAGAGTGGGGAAGATTTTATGTTAAAAACTTTTTTAATGGCTATCTTTAGTAAACTTGCAAAAAGTCATTCTAAACAAATTAACAAAGCTCAAAAATGGATTGACAATGCTCAAGCAACTTTTGCGTCAGCTATTCAAGAAGCTCAAATAGCAGAAGAGAAGTTCGACAAGATCGTTGAAGACGCTCAACAACAAATTGATAAGTTGCGTGCAAGTACTCAACAAGAAATCGATAAATTGGAAGCAACTATTTCTGACAGTAATGTTAGAAAAGAAAAAACTGTCAATTTCAAAAATAAAATTGAAAACTTCATTAAAGAGTAAAAAACTTTTATATATGCGCCTTTTTAAAGGCGCTTTTACATGTCTGTCGTGCTAACGGTTAGCAACAGTGATTTGTGCTGTAATTATTGGGTTCGATTCCCAAGATAGGCTTAAGAGATTCTAACCCTTATGATTTTGGGTTTATACCATATAGCTTCTACAGTACGTTCGGGTGTGTGGATGCGCACCTTGCCTCCTTCGTGTTAGTGTTATTGATTTAGTTACAACTCGTTGTTCTCGCACTCCTTTTGTTGTTTGTGGAGTTATTTTGACTCCACACAGCCGAACGTACTGTAGGAATGCATATTTGAGAGAGAGAAAGTGGGATAAACAATGAACTATGTATTAGATATAGATTTAGAAAGACTATTAAATCAAAATTTTATGTCCATTCAAACCAGAATAGACCAGTTAAATAGAAAAGAACGACTAGATATTAAGGATATATCTGACTTGCAAAGATACACTGAAATGCAGGAAAAAATAACGCATTCTTTAAGAAATATTCGATAAATTATTTCAGCATTCCAGTGCTAAGATGGTATTTACACTTTTCGGTGTTTTAAAACATTTGGTTAGGAGGTTCCGTGAGAACCTCCTTTTATACTTAACAAGGCATGAGAATAATTACATGTCATATTTTATGGGTGGTGGATGATATATGGCTAGAAAAACATCTGAAAAAAAGATGTGTTTAAGATGCGGAAAATCGTATGCATTATCTAGTTTTTATAATCACAGAAACCCACTAATTCATGAAACATTTGGATTTTGTAAAAAGTGTGTAAGAAACAATATAGACCTAGATGACATGGATACATTATATGGGTTTCTGAGAACGATGGATATCCCTTACTTAAAGGAAGAATGGAAGAATGCTAATGAGTCACAAAATGAGACTATTGGTACTTACTTTAAAAACATGAATTCGCTGAGACAAAACAAGGATTTGCGGTTTAAGGACAGCGATAATATAACAGGAAAAACAAATAAGGCTGAAATAAGTGGCATGGATTATGAAAATTTCGAAGTCACTGATGAAATGCTTAAACGATGGGGAAGAAACCTTGAAAAAGATGATTATATATTTTTAGAAGAAGAATTCGATACTCTAGGTGGTAATGAGGCAGAAACCACTATTCAAGAGAAGTACTTTAAAAATATGGCTAGAACACAGCTAATGGCGAATAAAGCCTATGATAATGACGATTATGGTACTTATGACAAGATGATGAAAACCTTGTCTTCACAAATGCAGGACGCAAATATCAAGCCTGTGCAAGTTAAATCTGCCAAAGAAGAAGGCAGTATAAACTCTTGGAGTGAATGGGTTAAAAAAATAGAAGAGACAGAGCCTTGTATGGATGAACATGGAGAATATGAGCCAAAGTTCATCAAAAAATACCTTGACAGATTCTTCGTGAGCCAAATAAAAAGAGTGTTTGGTCGAATTAAAGACGAAGATATCAAAAAGCTCGATGGTGAAAAATAGTGGCTAACAAGAAACCAAAAATTCCACCAAAAGATAAGCTGAGAGAAGGGTTTAAAAAATGGACAGCCTTCTATAGAGCTAATCCACAGAAATTTGCAAAGGACTATCTAGGACTTAATTTATTCCTTTATCAAGTATTCTTGTTATGGGCTATGAATAGGTTCTCCTTCTTTATGTACATCGCGGCTAGGGGGCAAGGGAAATCCTTCCTGATAGCCGTTTATTGTGTAATACGTGCAATTCTGTACCCATCCAGCAATATAGTAATTGCTTCGGGGACAAAAGGTCAAGCAAGGCTAATTATAACTGAAAAAATAATGTCTCTAAAGAATAATCCTAATGTAGAAAGAGAGATAAAAGAATTTAAGACTGGTGCTAATGAATGCTATGTCCTATTTAAGAACGGTTCTAAGATACAAGCATCCACCAGTAATGATAACGCGCGCGGATTACGTGCGAATATACTAATAGTTGATGAGTTCCGACTGGTATCGAAAGAGACATTAGACAAAGTACTTCGACCATTTCTAAACGTGAATAGGACTCCTCCATATTTACAAAATCCCAAGTATAGCCATCTTGCAGAAGAGAACAAGGAAATCTATATATCCAGTGCTTGGTACAAAAACCATTGGATATGGACTAATTTTAAATCCTATTTAAACAAAATGATGGATGGCAAAGATTATTTTGTGGCAGTCCTCCCTTGGCAACTATCTGTCTACCATAACCTGTTGTCTAGAAAAAGGGTTGAACAGCAAAAAACAGAAGATGACTTTGACCAAATGAGTTGGGACATGGAGTATGAGGCGTTATTCGTAGGAGAAAACGAAAACGCTTATTTTAAATTAGACGATATACAGAAATGCAGAACCTTGCCAAAGGCTTTCTATCCACCTACTAATAGAGAGTTTGTGGAAAATAAGCATCGAAGTAAGCCTAAGAGATTATCCAATATGCCGAAACAGGCAGGAGAAATAAGAATAGTATCAATGGATATAGCTCTAATGGGATCGAATAAGGCTGTAAAGAATGATACAACTGCATTTACATTAATGAGACTATTGCCATTTGGTGAAGAATACAGAAGAGATGTCGTATATCAAGAAAGTTTACAGGGTGGTCACTCTGAAACACAAGCTATACGACTAAAACAACTTTTTTATGACTTTGAGTCAGATTATGTAGCGATGGATACAAATGGTAACGGTGTGGCTGTCTTTGATAATGTTACAAAGATTCTTTATGACAAAGATCGAGATGAGGAATACCCAGCATGGACTGTTATTAATGATGAGATGATGGATGATAGAAAAATGGACAAGAATGCAATTCCATTAATTTACTCGATTAAAGGTACATCAGAGTTAAACCATAAAGTCGCAACGGGTCTTAGAAGTTCTTTTGAAAAGAAAAAAATAAGGTTGTTAATAAACGACATTGAAGCAAAAGATGATTTAATTGAAAATTACGGCTATTTAAAGAAAGATTCGGATGAGCAAGTATACCTTATGAAACCATTTGTTCAGGCTACAGCTCTTCAAAATGAGCTCGTTAACTTAGTCTATAAAATTCAAGGTGGAGCTTACATTAAGATTGAAGAGGTAGGAACTACAACAAAGGATAGATACTCTTCAATCGGTTATGCAAATTATGTTGCTACTTTACTAGAGCAAGACATGTTAAAGACAACGGCAAGTGGAGAAGAAATGTTGGGTTATTGCTTATTCTAAAGGAGGTGAAACAGGGAATTGTCAAATAAGAAAAGACCAAGTAAGAAGAAAAGTTCTGGCAATTACAATGCAATAGCACAAGAATACAAAAGTTTTGCGTCCGCATCTGCAGGAGTTGGTAGCTCTAGTTCTAAGCCTAGCTCTAAGGGCATTACAGAGGAAAGATTGAAAAACATGCTAAATGACCCTTCAAAAAATGCTCCTCAAATAGCTAGTCTTTCATCTAGGATAAAAGTGTCTAATGGGATGTACAAAAGAGTAATCAACTATCTAAGTAGTATACTTACCTACGACCATATGATATATCCAGTATTTGATAATCCTCATGAGGTTACTGGGGATATGTCGGAAATGAAAATGGCTTATGCTCAAACTGCTGTATTTATAGATAGACTAAATCCTAAGTTTCACCTGCCGATTTTTGCAGAGAAGATACTTACAAATGGTTCGGTTTATCTTTATAAACTCGATGATAGTAAAGGTGTAGCTTATCAAGAATTTCCTATAAGCTACTGTAGAATTTCTTATATAGAAAATGGAGTTTATAGATATCAAATAGATATCTCTAAAATAAGTGAAAAAAATGTATCAGATTTTCCTAAAGAAGTTCAGAGTGCATACAGTTCTTTCAAGAATGGAAATAAGGAAAAGCTTAAAGACGGAAAATGGCATCAAGTAACTGAAAAAGGTGTAGCCTTTACTATGGATGTGGATGTGCTATCTCAAGGGGGATTATCGCTTCCTTCACTAGCAAGTTCATTAATTGATGCTATAAAGATAGAAAATGCTAAACAAAATATGGAAAGCGATTCAGAATTAGACAATACAAAGATAGTTCATTCAAAGATAGAAACAGACGACAAAGGTAGACCAACCATGGAGCTCCCAGTTGTTCGAGAGTATCACAATGCAGTTAAGAAAGCGTTACCTAAAGGAGCAGTTGCCATAACGAACCCATTTGATACAAAGGGAATGACTCTTGATGGAACTGGAAAAAATGGTAAATTTGCTTTGTTAGATAAAGCAACCGACCAATTCTTTAAAGGTACTGGCGTTTCAGCTCAGTTATTCGCGGATGATAACTCAAGTTCTCAAGCGCTGGAACGTTCTATACAAGTAGACTCTCAATGGTTATTTAGCTTCCTATTACCTATGTTTACTAACTATTATAATTATGAACTAAAAAAAGCCACAAAGAAGAAGAGTACGTGGAAAATTAAATTCATGTATGTGTCGCACTTCGATAGAGATGAAGCGATTAAAACCGCCAAAGACCAACTTTCATTTGGTGGTTCTAGATTAGAATATCTTGCTTATACAGGAATGACCCCGTTAGAAGTTGCAAATGTACTGGTATTCGAACAAACAATACTTACAATAGACGACTTCATGGTCGCTAAACAGACTTCACATACCATGGGGGCTGATAGCGAAAAATCAGAAGAGCAAGGGAGACCACCTTCCGATGACCCTACCGATACAACGGTAAGGATTAAAGATTCTGAATAATCGAGGGGAGGTGTACTAGATGAAAAATAAGAAAATTAATGGTAATAGTTTCAACTTTCCAGTGCAATTCGAACAGCTAGAAAACCTTTTGGACAATAGATTTATGCGTGTTAAGATTTGGGTTGCTCATACTGGTGAGAATAGAAATAACTGTTATTTTACTAAAGAATTGTTAGAGTCTATGATTCCAACACTTGTTAATATTCCAATTACAGGTCTAATTTCTAAGCAAGAAAATTTGGATATAGATTTTAACGCCCATGAAGAGAGATTAGTAGTAGAAGACAATGAAATTAAACTTAAATACTTCGGACATGCTTATGGCATGATTCCTGAGAATAATAACGCTAAATTCGAGTACAGATATGGTGAAGATGGGGTTGAACGTGAGTACCTGACAGTAGAAGGTTTACTTTGGAATAAATTTGATGACGTTGAAAAGATATTTGACCGAGATGGTGGTTTTAAATCACATTCCATGGAATTAGAACCGACAAGTGTTGAGGGATACACCAACGATGAAGGGCTTTTTGTCTTTACAAAAGCAAAATTTGAAGCATTATGCATATTAGGCGAAGGCGTTACCCCTGCAATGATATCAAGTACTATAGAAAGATTTTCTGTTTCAAGTACTATTAAGAAGGAATTTAGCGAGATGTTAAAAGAGTTTAATAGACACTTTTCTACAGCAGAGAAAGGAGATAATGATGTGCCTGATAATGAAAACGTATTAGAAAACAATGACAATCAAGCTCCAGAAAACGAAGAAACTAAGCAAGAATCCTTGCAAAAGCCAAACTTTACAAGTGAGGATGAGGATAATCATATTACAGACGAACCTCAACCACAAGTAAATGAAGGTCAAGATGATAATCCAGAAAAATTCACTCGTACTTTTGAGTTATCTCATGATGACATTCGCTGGAGTCTTTACATGGCTTTAGATGAGCATGAGGAATTTAAGGATAAGTGGTACTATATCGCTCAGGTTTTTGATAGTTATGCGATAGTTGAAGATGAAGATGGGAACAAATTCTACAAAGTAAATTATGTTAAGCATGAAGAAAATGTAAGCATTGGAGAGTATGAAGAGATATTTCCAATGTGGGTTAATCAATCAGAAAAGTCAGCAATTGAAATGGCTCGAAATAATTTCTCGGCTTTAGAAGAAGAAGTTAAGGAATTAAGAGAGTTTAAATCTAAGTTTGAAGTTTCTGAAAAGGAATCTGAACTTGCTCAGTACTCAAGTCACTTATCAGAAGATGAATACAAGAACCTTAAAGAGAATATCAATAATTTCTCTATGAATGATTTGAAAAAAGAACTTGGTCTTTTATTGCTTAATAAGAATCATTTTTCTGCTAAGAATGAAGAAGAATCAAGTAGAGTAAGTGCAACTAATATAAATGAATCAAATCCTTATGGAGATTTAGCAACTTACTTCCATAAGTAATTTAATATTTGAAAGGGTGTATTAATAGATGGGATACGTTCGTCTAGATAAAATAAAATCAACAGCTCACATTGAAACAATTGTGGCTAATCAAGACCTAGTAAACGGTCAGTTTGTGGCATTAGGGCAATTACAGGCTGATGGAGAGGCTCGCTCAGCAACTCCAAGTGGCGACCAAGCTGAGGAGTTAGTATTTCACGCTTCCGTTCCATTAACTTACGAAGATCGCACTAATGAACTTGACTTCGTATTAAAGGCTGGAAAAGAAGGTCGTGGATATGTATTAGAACAAGGTGATATCGTCTCAGTTTCCGAAGATTTAATTGCTGTTGGAGAATTGGCTGAGAATGCAATTGTTGTTCCACATGCAGATGGTTTCGCTGTAACCTCAGAGCCTACGACTGGACTCCACGGTAAGATTATTGCGGTTGAAACTGACATGATTGCAGGTAAACTAGCAGTTATTCGTTTGGGGAAGTAAAGAGTAGCAATACAAGCCCAAGTTTGTCTATTGGGGATATGGAAATAGGCAATAACTTTATTATCCATTAGATAGACTAAGGTATCTCTAAAAGAATAATAAGTGAATGTATTGCAATTATGAAAAAATGAAGACATTGGAAGGTGAATAAGCTATTATGAAGGCTAAAATGACTGATTTACAACGTCTTTCTTTAGACGTGTATAATGGTGTAAATGTAAATTTCAACGAAGTAAGTGGTGAAGATGCTATTCGTAACGCGATTACGGATGCAGTTGGAGGAGAGTTCAATTATAAGAACTTTCGTGAAAATAAATATCGTGTATTCTCAATCTTAGAGGAAGCACTAGACGTAACTTTAGGAATTGTAATTACAAATCAATTTGATAACTTGGCAGAAGTAAAAAACGTGGCAACTGGAGATAAAATATCATTCAAAGTATCCGACCAATCTCTATTTAGAGTTGCTCGTATTGCTGGTGGTAACAATGACCTTCGTAGACAAAAACTACTTAACAAGCGCTTTACGGTTGATACCGATAAGTACGGAGTGAAAATCTATGAAGAATTAGACATGTTTATCGCAGGTCGCATTGATTGGTCTTCAATGATAGACCGCGTAGCGCAATCATTCGCTAACTTCATGGGAACTAAAATTTATGAAGCCATTGCTAAATCTTACAGTTCTCTAAATCAAACTTACGGAGTAACTGGTACGTTTGATGATGATGCATTGTTTGATATGGTTCAGCATGTTGAAGCTAAAAGTGGTAAAAAAGCTGTTATCATGGGGACTAGAAAGGCTCTCCGTACAGTAACTAAAGGGCTAAATCTTTCTGATTCAATGAAAGACGACCTAAACAAAGTGGGTTATCTAACTACTGTTGCAGGTACAGACCTTTACCTATTGCCACAGGCTCATAAGATTGGAACCGATGAATTCTTAGTTGACGACAATATGCTAATTGTAGTACCTCAAGATGAAAAACTTGTAAAAGTTGTTGTTGAGGGCGAAGCATTGATGCTTGAAACTGCAGAGGCAGGAGATCGCAATGACCAGCAAATGGAATACCAATTGCAAAAATCTTTTGGTGTTGGAGTTATTCAGTCTGCTGTATATGGAATTTATAAAATAACTGGATAATTAAACAAAAGTATTGCAATATTATGGTTGACCTGATATACTATTAGTAGTGGAGAAAAAAATCTTCACTACTAAACAAAAATATTGCATTTATGGGAGAGTGTGGATATGGACAGAGTACAAAGTTATAACACTAATCAAAATAAAAACCGATTCGATAAGCCAAAGCGTAGAAAACGTGTAAATGTTGATAGAAATACAGAAGTTGTGATTATCAACAATACTTTTGGTAGATTTATCTACAAGAATCCGAGAATGAATATGGTTCTTGATATGGAGAACCATGGCGATGAAGAATATATTACTGTTGGAGATTTAAGAACAATGTTAAACTCTGACCGTAAAATTCTAGAAGGATTTGATATTCTAATCACAGAGGTGCTAGATGGACAGTATGAACTTGAAGACGTATTAACTTATTTAGGATTAAACCGAAAGTATGACAATTACTTCTCCTTAAGCCCTAAATGGAAGAAGGGTCAAGTAAATAGAGATGATATTATTCAATTTATTGAAAAGTCCAATCCTCGTAAATTTGAACAATTAATGAATTCAATGGATAGTAAGTTGCGAGGGAAAGTAATCGATACTGCAATTAAGCTATTCAAACTTCGAAAATTCACAGATTATACGAAAATGGAAGTTATAGAAAAATACGTAGGCGAAGATACTTTTGATGATGCAAAAGATACTTTAATTGACCTTGAAATTTAGGAGGTGTTGCAATTGGCGACATCTTTTCATTCAATATACAAAAAATTTTTAGGATTAATTGATGATTATGAACTTGGGTTGGTAAGTGATGAAGAGCTAAGTGAAATCTTGTTTGGTTATTTAGATAAGGCTCGGAGCTTAGACTTTCCACAGTGTAGAAAAAATCTAGAGTTAATTACCGAAAGCAATGGAGTAGGAGAGTTTCACGAAGACCTTACTTCTCAAGAGCAGTATATCTTAGCCTTATGTATGAAGAAAGCATGGATTTCCCCTAAGCTAAATAATGCAGACTTAATGTCAAAAGAAATCGGTGATAGAGACTACAAGGCTGTTCAGGGAACTAATTACATCAAAGAGTTATCTAATCTTAAGTCAGATATTGATGATGAGATACGCAGGTACGAAATTTCCTACACTTATAAAGACTTTTCTTTAGAGGGGTGGTAAGTCTTGTCTTATTCTTCGATTTTTAGGTCTAGAATGAAAGCCAAAGGCGCTAATTCATACGATAGGAAAATGTATAATGCCACGCGAAGTTTTGAAAGATGGTTTAATCAGTCTCTAGCAAGAGAATTAGTTGCTATAGATAATATAGAGCAGTATGCAGTTTTTCAAGACCACAGTCAAAGTAATAATAAAGAGCTATCTGACGATAAGTATATGATTACTGAGAATAAGAGTAATGTTAAAGTTGGCTCAGTAGTCAATTGGAGAGACTCAAATTGGCTAGTGTTTACAGAGGAACATAAGACAATCCCAACCCATAAACAGACTAAGGTCAAGGAGTCAAACCATCGTATCAAATGGATGATTGGAGATAAAGTCTGTAATCATGGGGTTGGTCATCATGCGTATATTCAAAACCAAACCTTATATACATTAGGGGTTTCTACAAGTGGACACCATGGATGGATTGTAGATGCAAAAATGATGATGTATTTGCAAGATAATGAGGAGACTAGAAATATTAAAATTGGTCAACGGATTTTCATTGGTGGAGCCGTTTATCAGATAATGTTTAAAGACTATGTTTCTCGTAGTGGATTAATTAATTATCTACTAGAACAGGATATGATAAATCCTAGTCGTGACAACATAGAGCTTGAAATAGCTGATTATTATACTGCATTAGAAGATGATTTCGATGACGAGATCGATGGTAGCAATAAAGAAATTGTTATCAGAGGTTCCGAAACTGCAAAAATTGGCAGTACAAATACATTCAGTGCTGTAGTCTATGATAATGGTATTGAGACCCCAGAAGATATTACTGAGTGGGTAGTAGGAGACTCGGAGGGAGTGGCTTCTGTAATAGGTCAGACAGTTAAGGATATAACAGTAAGAATAGAGTCTAATTTTCAAAAAGTAGGTTCTGTTATTTCTATAATTGGTAAGACATCAGATGGAGCCATTGGTTCTAAGTCTGTTAGGATTATTAGTCCTTATTAGAGAGGGAGTGCGATATGACTAAGCAAGTAAAGAAACGAGGAAAGTCTACTATACAGAAGATACCTAAATACAAAATGGATGTTCTAAAAAGAGTACTTGAATCAGATGTGCTGACTAAGTATATGTATTATGAAGACAGAGATGCTTTGTTTAAGGACTCTTTATCAATGGAAGATCGTAATAATTTACTGTATCAAAGATTGTTTCCATATAGATTCGTTCCAAGCCCAATTGAAAACCAGAGTACTTATATAACTCTTGGGGTCAATGGTTTTAGAAGACATGAAGAAGGATTTAAAGTATTCGATGATTACCAAAGTGGAGAAATTTATTTCTACTTATTTACACATACAGACTTGATGCAAACAGACAACGGCGTTCGTCAAGATGTTATGCTAGCTGAAATAGACCGTTTATTTGATAGTTGTACAGGGCTTGGTATGGGTGAGTTGAAACTTAGGTATGTTAATGAATTATGGATGCACAACAACAAATTTGGTGGCTATACTGTTTCATTTACCATAACGGATTTGAAGTAGCAAATGAAAATTGACACACTGAAATTATTGATGGGGAGACCATTGACTTTAAATAAAGAGTACGATATAAAAGTCAAACAGCCATTAATATCCGAGATTGTAGATTTAGGAGAAGATAATTATAATAGATACCTTAGACCATTCGTCATTACAACTGAATTTATATTTAATGGCTTAGAAAATGAAGAAAAGTTGATTAATCAGTTTGACCTTTATGACCTTTTCTTCATAAATGATGAGAAGGGTAACTCTGTCTTAAATCATATATTTGATGGTCATAATGCTCTAGATGTAATAAAAGAGAGCTTGTCCTTTTTCTTGGATACAAACGATATTCAAATACTACAAAGGCAAAAGGTGTTTGGTATAAATGGGGAGTACTCTTTAAATAAAAATGAGTTTTCTAAAATGAAAAGAATCGTGCAGGCTATAACAAGAAGTTCAGACATCGAAGTTGATAAACCTCCTAAAAACATGACGAAGAAACAAAGAGATATATGGAAAAAACTTCAAAAGGGAAGAAAAAGACAATCTGAAAAGAATGCTATATACACTCAGGATATTATTAACTACGTTTCATTTGGTGGGAAAAATTATATATCGAAAAATCAAATAGATGAGATGACATATTATGAATTAAGAAATGCCTACAAAAGCATTCTCGGGATTGATAGTTTTAATATTGCTTTAGGGTATAAACTTAGTGAAAAATACGAAGTCAAAGAAGATATAAAACACTGGACTGAAACATTAAAAATTGGCAAATAAAAGGTATTATCCTTTTCATATAACAGTATCAATAAACAAAAAGTATTGCAAAAATTAATTATAAGAGGTGCATGTAAAGATGTTATACGGTATTAAAGATTGTGCAAATCTAACTTTATTTGATAAAGCAACAGGCGCGCCTGAACTTTACTCAGATTATGCTAACGTGTCCACTAATGAGTGGACTTCTGAACGAGTATACGCTAATGCAAAAGGAACTCGTTCTATTGCATGGGATGCTGATAAACAAGGTACTCTAGCTGTTGAAACTGAGATTTTCGACCTTAAATGGTTAGCGATTATGGCTGGCTCTGATGTGGTTAAGGGAGAAAAGAATATTAGCAAACGTCAAGTAGTTCACGTAGACAACACTAAGAAAGTAACTTTAGATGGCTCTGCGGTAGAAGGCTCTATTGCAGTAGTTCCAGTTGGAGAAGATGAAACAGAGCATATTGGAGAACCTTTGGATAATGTTGTTGTTGACGGAACAGAGGTAACGGAAGTTGGCGCTGGGCAAGTCGGGATTTCTGGTAGTGAACTGACGTTTAATGCAGATGAAATTGATGGAACTCCATATGCTGTATATTATCTTGTTGCTCAATCTGACGTGCGTACTATTACAATATCTGCAGATAAATTTCCTAAAGCATATAGAGTAGTAGCTGATGCTTTGATTCGTGAAAAAGAGACTGGACGAGATGAATTCGTTCAAATTGAGTATCCTAACGCTCGCCCACAAGGTAACTATACTATTACTATGAGCGCAAGCGAACCAACTAACTTAGCTGTAACATTCGACTTATTCCCTAACAAGGATAAGGCAATTGCTGAGTACAAAGTTATTACTGACTGAGAGGATGAACTGCCTGAACCTGACACGGGCAGTGGGGTAAAACCCGTTGGAGAGGCTATAATTGGACAAGACTTTATAGTTTCTTAAATAGTAAGTGAGAGGAATTTATATCCTCTCACTTTTTTTATGATAATGAAAGGGAAGTGTTTTTATGCCAATAGTCGATAAAGAAGGACTTAAACTAGCATTTTCAACTGGCTCAAAACCAACAGGTTTAGACTTTGAAAATTTAATTGATTCGCTTGAAGTTACAGATGCAGAAAAAGCCATATGGGATGGTAAATCTGATTTTGATGGCAATTACGACTCATTAACAAATAAGCCGTCTATCCCAACAAAAGTTAGTGAATTAACAGATGGTAACTTATATGAAACAGTACAAGGTGCTCAAGAGAAGTCTGATAATGCAGTGACTACTGCGAATCAATATGCTGATGGGTTGAAGACTGATATAGACTCAGTTATTAGTCAACTACAATCTACAATTAGCGATTTAGAAACAACGGTAGCTGATTTACAGACGAGAGTATCTACGTTAGAGGGCTCTGGAGCGTAATAATTATCAGGGGTAGGACAGATTAAATTGTTCTACCCCTCTTTTTTTTGTTTTTAAAATAAAATTATTAAAATATATGTTTTATTAACTATAAAATATTGTAAAAATTATATATACATGGTATACTTGTAATACAAAAATATTGCAATAATAACGAGGTGAACTCAATTATAGATGGCTGAGGTAGTTAGATATTATGAAAATGGAGAATGGAAGTATGCAACGGTAAAAGATGTAGGGGATTTAAATAAGTTAAAGACGATTGCCAAAGAAGACCTTGTATCTGCTATAAACGAATTGTATTCTACAGGTGGTACAGGTGAAGTTGACGCAGAGACTTTGCAAAGAATTAAAGATTTAGAAGAATTAGCCGAATCCCACGGTATCCAGCTAGGAGAACAGGATAGTAGCCTTGATAAAGTTCAGGTTGATATTATTGATATAGAGGAAATTCAAAGACAGTTAGAAGCGAAACAGCAGGAAGTTATTAATGACGTTGCAAATAAAGCTGATTTAACTTATGTCGATGGGGAATTAACTAAGAAGATCGATTCTACAGTTTATCAGAACGAGTATGATGCAATAGTTTCTGACCTACAGGATAAAGTTGATTTAAATAAATATCAAACAGAATATAATGGTATTGTCGATGACTTACAGGATAAGGTTGACAACTTGACTTTAGACGCTGTAAAAGGAAGAGTTGATACTGTTGAAACAAATATCAATAGCTTAGAAGGGGAGATATCTTCTAAAATTGGCAGAACTGAATTTGATGATGCTGTAGGAGTTAATAAGTGGGTCGCCTCACAGTATCAAATAGATGGGACAGATTTGTCTGTCACACCACCTTCTTTTCCATTAATCAATGGAAAAACAGCAACACAGATTAAGGAGGTAGATGACTCTCAATTCCTACTAGCCTATAATAATCCAAGTACAATAACCCATTATTTTACAAATGTAAAACTTGATGTAGCAAATACGATGAATATGATTGTTGAGTATGAGAGCAGTCTCGCAGTTTATTTAAATGGGGCAAAAATATATGAGTATGGTTCAAACGGTCAATCTGAAACCTCTATTTCGTTATCATTAAGAGCTGGATGGAATACTATTGAAATTTTGCATGGCATTACAGAATCATCGCCATTATTAGATTTAGGCGTAAAAATCTCTAGCGTAGTAGACAAGTTAACATCTGTAATAGGGGTAGGGGACAAAAATGAAACCAGACTCATACATGCAGAGACTCTAATAGAGCAAAATGCAGAAGAAATAAGTTTTAAAGCATCTAATACAGAAGTTACAAAT
Source organism: Virgibacillus sp. M23 (assembly GCF_034190895.1). Classification (NCBI taxonomy): domain Bacteria; kingdom Bacillati; phylum Bacillota; class Bacilli; order Caryophanales; family Bacillaceae; genus Virgibacillus; species Virgibacillus sp. M23. Next base: position 69,652 of record NZ_JAWDHA010000009.1, read on the forward strand.
CTAGGAAATCGAGTATCTGATACTGAGTCTCAGCTTAGTATTATGAGCGATGAAATTTCAAGCAAGGTTGAACAAGAAGACTTTAATGCGTATTCTCAAAGACTAACAAATGCCGAGTCAAATATAATACAAAATGCTGAATCAATTACTCAAAAGGTAGAGAAAACAGAATATAATTTATTAAATGATAGGGTAAAATCTGCTGAATCGGCAATTACTCAGAACGCCAACGAAATAGATTTAAGGGTCAGCAAAGATGAGTTTGATGGTCTTGAAGGAAGAGTACAATCTGCAGAGTCATCTATAAATGCTAATGAACAGGCTATTAATTTAAAAGCAAGCAAAACAGAATTAGACAACGTAACTGGCAGGTTGAGCGATGCTGAGGCATCAATAACAGCACAGGCAGAGCAGATAGAGTTAAGAGTGACTAAAGATGAATTTGATGACTTAAGTATTGGCTTTAAGAACTTGTTGGTTGAAAGTTTGATAACCAATGGATATATAAATGATTCTGGAGAATTCGTGGAGAATAATACAGATTTTACTAGTGATTTCATAAAAGTGAATCCAAATGAAAGTATTGCAATATCTACGAATGGAAGGTCGAATACTCATAGGATTGCTTTATATGATATAAATAAGAATTTTATTGGGGTACTAACAGAATCAACCAAGGACACGTTTATACAGACTATCCCCGATAATGTTGAATGGATAAGGTATAGTTCGAATAATTTTGCAAGTGGTTATTTCAAGGTTGAGAACGGAAATAAAGTAACTGAATGGACTCCAGCTTTTGAAGATATAAAAGGAGACCTTACTTCCTTATCTGATAGGTTAGATAGTGCAGAGACATCTATAAATCAAACAGCAGAAGAAATAAGTTTGAAAGCCGATAAAGCTACTACTTATACAAAAGTAGAGGTAGATGGTCAATTAGGTGAAGTTAATTTAAAAATATCTGATGCTAATACTGCTATCACACAGAATGCAGAGCAAATAAAGCTTAAGGCTAGTTCTCAGGATGTTTATACAAAAACAGAGTCAGATAATATGTTAGATGGAAAAGCTAATAATGGGGATTTGAATGCTTTAGTAGAAAGAGTGAGCACTGCAGAAACAGAGATAAGTCAAAACTCTGAATCTATCACACTAAAAGCCGACTCCTCTGATGTTTATACTAAAACGGAGTCTGATGGGAATGTGAGCAAAGCCGTCTCAGATGCCAAGGCAGAAATTAAAGTTACAACAGATGGGATATTACAAAATGTAAGCAATCTTGAATCTACTGTGAATGAACAGGGTACTAAAATTTCCTCTCATGATTCATCAATTGCCAACTTAGGAGATGAAATATCTCTAAAGGTAAGTTCAGAAGACTACACAGGAGATAAGATAGCATCTTTAATTAATCAAACAGCTACTACTATCACTATAGAAGCAAGTAAGATTAATCTTAATGGAGCTGTGACATTTTCTTCTTTTGATGGAGCTACGCAAGAAAGAATAACAGATGTAGAAGAAAAGGCTAACTCTTTACAAGGAAATATCAATAATGCTGTTACAGAAATTGATACCTCTGGGGTGACAGTTGAAGATGGTAGTTTCTTTTTAAAAGATAAATACAATGGGGAAAAGTTTAGTATAATTGATAAAACAAATTTATTGCAAGACCATTCATTTGAGTTGTGTAGACTAGCTACAGCTTCTTCGGAATATTATGGAGTATATACTATAGCTAATGAAAGTAAAGATTTTTGGAAAAAACATGGATTGCCATATCTCTTTGTAGATTTTAGCTTTTTATCAAATAGTAATAGTAGACTATCAACTTTTGGAATGAAAATGGCGCAAGTCAGCAAATCAGGATACCTTAGTCAAACAATGAGATTTATGGAGGATGAAAACTTTGTTTTGTCTGCCTATTATAAACATCCAATGGGGACAGGAATGACTACTGGAATCCTAGTCTTAGAGGTGCAGTATTTAAGTTTTAATGGAAATGTTATTGATAGTGTCAGCGAAGAGTTTCAAGATGTATCCAGTACAGCTAAGAGAGGCTATTTTAAATTTAAAACGCCTCCTGCAAGCGATCTAACCGATGTTAGAAATATGAGGATTATAGTGAGGAGTACAACTGATGATGGCTACGTATCAGTAGATGGTGTTCAGTTAGTTACTGGAAACTATGCAGTCACATATAGGGATGATAATGCATTATGGAGTCTTGCCGATAGTGGATTCCCCGTCTTGAATGCTGGTGATGTTAGGGCTGATTGGGTTACAGCAGATATTTTCTCTGCCCAAGAAATTGGCATGGAGATGATATCACTACGTCAGAATCCTAATAGAGAGACATTGAATATAGAAACCAGAAGTGGAGTAGGTGACTTTGGCTCAAGGAATTCTTCATACTTTCATTTCGATACTGATAGACCAAGGTTTTATATGTATAAGCCACTATCTATACAGGGTATAGACATGACTTCCTCTGATACACTTTGGCATGGAGCTAGTTATCCTGTAGAAAGCACCACAATTACGCCTAAAAAGAAATTATCAGAGTGTAGGACAGGATGGGCGTTAATTTGGTCTGACTTTGATGCAGGAGTAGGTGCAAATAATTTTCATTGGGTGGCGACATTTATACCAAGAAGAATGGGGGATAGCTTCTATGAAGGCTTGGGTATGTATCATGCTGTTCCAAATCATATAGATAGTATAATTACAAAGTATATATATATAACCAATTCAACCATAAAAGGCTCTAGTGTCAACCATGAAAGTACTAAAGCTAAAGATGTAGTTCTTCGTTATATTTATGAGATTTAGGAGGTTTAATAATTTATGACTAAAATTGCTTTTTCTATCAATGAAGATAATTATATTAATCATCTTGAAGTTCATCTTCCGTCAGAAGAAGATACAAATGAACTACCAAATGATATGACGGTATTAGAAGTAAATGACAATCATGATGTTATCAACAATCCTTTTATATATAAGTATATAGACGGTGCGTTAATAAAGGATTCTGATTATCAATTAAGTAGAGCTAAGAAAAGTAGGTTTGAGAAGCTAAGGAAAGACTGCGAAAACGACATTTTAGGTTATTTTGAGGCTCCAGTTAATGGTGTCACCTATACGTTCTCTTTTGATGACGAGGCTCAGAAGAACTTCACAGGTACTTTAGCTTTGACCTTGGCAGGCGCAGTAGACCCAGAGCAGAAATGGACTGTATATCGGAATGGTATTGTAGAGAGAATAAAGCTAGATACAGACAACTTTATGAACGTCAGCAGAATAGCTTATAAAAGAAAAGATGATAAAGTTGACAGGTTACGAGGAGAAATACAGCAAGCCATTGATAATGCAAAGACAATAGAAGAAGTTAACCAAGTTGTTTGGTAAGGTGGGTAGTTAAGAGATAATCATTATGACACCTTAATTTGAAAGGGTGTTATGTATAATTGAAGATTAAAGAGTATCTGGATAGTGTGTCAGTTGCATTCACTGCCAGCATGACAGGTTTAACAGCAATATTTGGAGGATGGGATACAGCCTTCCAAGTATTTATCATATGTGTAATTTTAGATATGATGACAGGTGTAATCAAAGGATGGGTCAGTAAAGATTTTTCAAGTAAACGTATGAGAAGGGGATTCGCCACTAAGTTTGGGTATTTTGCCGTAATAGTAATTGCGACTCAATTTGATAGACTGATGCCAGAAGATGCTCCATTATTAAGGACAATTGCAATCTGGTTCTATATTTTCGTTGAGGGCTCCTCTGTGCTTGAGAATTTAGCACAAATGGGAGTACCAATTCCACAGTTTATTGTAGACAGATTATCAGTATTCAAGGGCAAGGGTGGAGATATCGCCATTGTTGGTGAAGATGGTAAATTCAAAACAGTTGCCACAGTTAAAGACGGACAGATAAAACCAAAAGGATAATTATTAAGTAAGGTAGAAAAGGTTATCTACACGCTATTTCTAAATAGTTATCAGAGATGCAGGAGTGCCGTCCTGCTACTTAATAAAAGAGTGGTTTTATTAACAAAAATTATTGCAAAAAGAGAGGTTATTATTGACAGATAGTCTCTCTTTTTGATACTATATACTTATAAAACAAAATTATTGCAATATAAGGAGATGTTATTAATTGGGAATTGATATCAAAAACGTAGGATTAACAGGGGAAGACCGACATATCAGAGAAATTATAAACACCCCAAGTGGCAATATTGAAATTTACGAACCCACTGTAGACGATATCTCAAAAATAATTGACTTACAAAGAGATATGGGTTTTGAATTTCAAGAAGCCTCTGTCTCTTTTGATGGATTAACAGTAGTAAAAGAATTGTTTCCATTGCTTACAAATATAGACATGGGAGACCTACCTGATGAAGAATTGAACTCTATTATAGACAACCCGACTGTTCACCTCTTAATTACTCAACAAATTATAGCTCAAATAATTGCAGAAGCAAATAAGGTCTATTCACATCGTATTAAAACAGAGTTGCTAAACTCTGAAAGCACAATGGCACAGGCTGAGCTAATTAACTCTATTCCAGCAATGATTATGGATAGAGCAAAACGAGATGGTAAAACAAAAGAATTAGTAGATAAAGTATCTCAATTAAGTGATGAATACGATTCTTTATTAAACAAATCTCAAGAAGATAGCGCTGATAAAGATGACGCGAAGATTTAAAACTGTATCATCATTACAACATCACTTAAGAGATTCTATAGTTAACTCAATTAGAAATCAGGTTGCAGATGTTTGTATTAGAGTAGTTCAAGAAAATTTAAGAGAAAGAGTATACGACTCTTACATTCCTCAAGGTGAATTTGCTTATGATAGGACGTACGAGCTACTCAATAGTGTAACAATAGGAAATATAGATATAGGGACTAAGTACATTACTTTCGAGATATTTATGGATACAGATAAAATAAATGCTTATCGAACTGGTGATGGAGAATGGAACCAACATGGAGACATTCAATATATACAGGATGTTTCTGAGTATATTCCGCTATGGGTTGAGGAAGGTACTAGTGGGAGTTTATGGGATAGAGATGGCTCTCATTATATGGAAGCATCTCATTATGAATTAAGTGGAGGTCAACTAGCTAGAGCACTATCAGACGCGCTCAGAAGCAAAGGTTGGTCTGTCACGCAAATTTCATAATATAGAGGTGTAAGTGTATTGGCAGAAAAGAAAAGGGTTTATAAGCGTTATTTTACCAAAGAAAAAAAGAGCAAGGTGAATCAAGACAGCGTAAAGGCATATGAAAAGTATTTAAAATCAAAGATTATTAAAAACAAAGATGTAAAAGAAACCACCTATATGGTTTACAAAAATTACTTCTATCAATTTTTAGTTTATCTCAATGAAGAATGGGAAAACATTTCCATTCATGACGAAGAGATATTAGAGAACGCAGTCGATATTATGGAAGGGTTTATGTCTTTTTGTCAGGATACATTAGGAAATAATAAGAAAGTAATTAATACTAAGTTATCAGCAGTGTCTACTTATTACATTTGGGCTGTGCAAAGAGGGATAGTACCAGTACATCCTTTTGATAAAAAGCTAGAACGTATGAAAGGTGCTAATGATGAAAGATTGATTAATCACTACTTCTTATCCAATGACGAGATAGACAAGATTACCAAAACTCTTCATGAAGATTACGAGAAAGAAAAAGGTAGAAAATTTGATATTCAACATTTGCTCATTTGGCATATAATGATTGAATCTGCAAATAGAAACGGAGCGATTTCTAAATTAACATTATCATCATTGGATTTGGATGAAATGATTTTCGTTGATATTAGAGAAAAGCGTGGAAAAAGGGTAGAAGTGGCTTTTGAAGAAACAACAAAAATATTGTTAGAAAAATGGATGGAAATGCGTAAGGATATGGATAATTTAGAGTGTGATGCTGTATTCATAGTTAAAAGAAATGGCGAGTATAAAAAGATGTCACAAACGTCCATTTATAAACGTGTTAGAAAAATTGGCACTATATTAGGACTAGAAGACCTGCATCCGCACTGTTTACGTAAAACGTCAATTAACAAAATAGTAGATGAGACTGGCGATTTAACTATTGCTCAAGAAATGGCAAACCACAGCGATATTTCGACTACTCAAAGACACTATGTTAAGCCTAAATCCAAGGTAGAGATAAGAGAAAAATTGAGGAAGTTGAGAGAAAGTAAAAAAGAAGATTAAACAAAAGTATTGCAAAAAATGAGGTGATGGCTTAAGTGTCACAAAACAGAATTGGCATTGATGTCCAAGTCCAATTTCCAACAATCAGAGAATTGCAATCTCAATTAGCTGAGAAATGGAGAGGCGTTAAGAATAATTTTAATGGCAAGATAAATATCGATTATGATGCAAATAGCTTAAGAAGTATGAAGTCTAGACTAGAAAGAGCACTTGGCGATGAAGTGTTTAAGATTAAACTATCTGCAGATATGAGAGACGCTATGAGCGATGTAGAAAGTTTTAGAGACAGCCTCAGAAGACTAGACTCTGAACTTGGCAAGCATCGTGAATTAAAAATAGACCTTAAAGGACTTGATTTTGATAAGCCATTTAAGGATATATTGCAGGATATCAAGAAAATTGATGAGGCTATGGAGAGTCAAACAAGGCAACAAAAAGCGCAAAATGCTGAATTAAACGAGACCGCAGGTAAAATGGCTAAGATTCAAAGAATAGCCAAGCAAATGAAAGACGGTTCCTACAATGTCACAACTAAAGTAACTGAAAATGGCTCTCTTGGTCAATCAAAAGTAACGACTCAGCGTCATGATGGTAGAGTTGATTTCGAAGAAACTAACAACCGTGAAAAAGCCATTAGAGAAATTGAACAAATAGCCAAAAGAATTCATCAAATTGAACTTGACCAGTTAAAGGCTGAGAATGACCAATTTGATTTGCTTGAGAGAGAAAGAAGAGTACAAAAAGAGCAATATGACTTATTGCTTGATATGTATAAAGCTAAATATAAAATAAATGCCATTGATGACAAGTCGTTAAAGGAATTAAAAAACACTCAAGATATTTCATACGAATTAAAGGCTATCTCGGCACTAAAAAAAGAAGAGAAGAAAGTTGAGGATGAAATAGCTCAAGCCGTTTCAAGGGTAGCACAACTTGAGTCTAAGAAGCAATCAATAGCTCTTAAAATGGTTAATGCTCTTGACGATGAAAAGAAATCTCTTAACGAGCAAATGAGCCACTATAATAAAATTCAAGAATCAATCTCTAAAAAGTATAATCTTCAAGAGAAGATGAACGATTCCCAATTAAGAGAGCTCGCCAACCTTTCGAAAATTGGAAAATTAGAAGTAGAGAGAGCTCGTTCCAAAAAGGAGCAGAAAGAAAACGAAGAGAAACTGGCACGCGAAGAAAAGGAAAGACAGCAGGCACAAAAAATAGCTTTGAATGAATTGCAAAGTAGTTTAAGAGAAGTTCATCGCATTCAACTTCAAATTCAGAAGATCGAAGAAAGAAGAGCCAATGGTGGAGAAGTATCTAGTAGTGATAGGGCTAGATTAGAGGTCTTAAAAAAAGAGTTAGAGTTTGCACAAAGAACTTATAAGACAGTTGAAGATGTTCATAATGCTCAAGGCAATGTTACAGAAGAGATTCGCAATCAGGTCAACGCTCAGAATGACATACTAAACAACGAGCGTAGACGTGTTAGTGAAATATCAAAGATAGAAGCTTATCAGGACAATGTTAATGAGATGTTGAGAGAGCATCAACGTGTACAGCGAGCTATTGCACAGTTGCAAAGAGACCTTGTATTTGCTGGAATGCGCGAAGAAAGTATTATAGAAGATCAAATTCGGGACTTAAAAGTTAAGCAAGAGGCAATTAGAGAAGGAATTCGCGCTGAAAAAGCTATGACTGAAGCGATGGAAAGAGAGATAGATGCCATTGAAAGGGCACAGTCTGAGCAAATTAGACTCAATCGTTTAAGACAGGACGCTAGGGAAAAAGACATGGCATACAACGATACTGGTGGACTCGTTGACCCATGGAGCGTATATAGTAACATGGAACAGGGAGCCATGGCTGTTTTCGAGCCTATCAGAGAGCTGGATGAGGCGTTAGTAAGTATTACTAAGGTTGCTGAGGCAACAGAAGAACAATTTGCTGAGTTTGCCGATGGTGCTTATGAAGCTGGTTCGGCATTGGGCGTATCTGCAGACGAATATATGAAAGCTGTAGAAAAATGGGTTACTGCAGGTAAGAGCTTCCCCGAATCACAAAAGTTAGCAGACGTTGCCTTAACTGGTGCTTTCGTAGGTAACATTGACCCAGAAAACATGGTTAAATATATGTCTGTTCCATTTGAATCTTTTAGAAAAGAAGGATTAAAAGCCACTGACATTATCAACGTGATGAATGAAACAGCCAATAATCACGCAATTGAAATGGAAGACTTGGGTAAAGCATATGTTCGTTCAGCTATGACTGCTAAAGATGCTGGAGTATCCTTCCAAGAACTTAATGGTATGATTACTGGCGCACAGGAAGCTACTCGTAAAGGTGGAGAGAGAATTGGTACGGGTCTTAAATCTATTGCATTGAATGTATCGACTATATCAGGTCAGTTAACCCCTCAGTTTAAGAGGAAATTCGATTTCTTTAAAGATATTGGAGTAAATTTTAAAGATGCAAATGGTGAGATGAAATCCATGACTCAGATATTCAGTGAGCTTAATGATGTTTGGGATGATTTGTCTGACCAAGATAAAAGTAATGCTAAATATTATCTAGCTGGGAAAGAACACGCAGAAGTAATGGGGGCGTTATTAGACCAATGGGACGAATCAATTGCTCAGAATATAGGAGAGTCTTCTGCGGAACTAGGATTAGGAGAATCGGGTTCAGCATATAAAGAACATGCAAAACAAGCCGACTCCGTTAAATTCAAACTTGCTGAGTTAAAGAACGCATGGGATGAGCTGATGCATACTGTTGGTGGTGGTGGAGATGGTGTCGCCACGGTTTTGGGGATAATGACTGATGGATTGAAAAATTTGAATGAATTAGCGCAAAATGAAAAATTAATGGAAATGTTTAAATACATTCTTGCTGGAGTGGGGATTCATGCAACCACAAACTTGATGCGTAGATTATTTGACACTATGACTACAGGAGCAAGGAGCTTTATTCAACGCGGTAGTGAAGCCGTGGGCTTACTAAATGATTTGCGTAGGAAGAGTAGAGTTTCGGTAGATGTACCAAAGGTCAATAAAAGCCCTGATAAAAGCCAGAAGAATCAAACTAAAAGTAGTTCAAATGTTATTATGACGCCAAGTTATGCTGGTAGGAAGTCTTCGAATGATACAAAAAAAGAATTAGAAGAACAGGATAAACATATCAAGAAAACTAATAATAGTATTAAAACGACTGGACGCTTGCTTGGTAAGGTAGCTGGCTTTATTCCCGTAATCGGTGACGCATTATTAGTATTAGACCTTATGGGAATTCCAGTGTTTGAAAAAATGTTTGGTTGGTTAGGAGACGTGAATAAATCTGCAGAGGATTTAAATAAAGAGTATGCTGAGATGAATGAGAAGTTTAAAACTTCAAATTCAATCTTAAATGGAGATATGGAAAAATCTAGAAAGAAAGTAGACGATCTTGCTAAAAGCTATTCTGATTTAATGTCTCAAGATAAAGACCCAAATAAGAATGGGGTTCAAGCTTGGTTAAATGAAGATGAGTACTTTGCTCTTAAAGACCAGTTTAATGCATTAACAGATGAGCTTGGGTTAGTAGATATTAAAATTCAAATGAACGACACTAATCATATTGAAGACCAACTTCAAAGGTTAAAAGATGCTCTAAATAAGCTAGACGCAGAATCTACTAAGGATATATCTAACAGAGTGGTAAAAGACTTAAAGAAAGCCTCTGGTATGTCAGACGACTTAAAAGAGTATCAAAAAGAGCTTGATAAAACCAGAGAAAAAATAGAGGAGTTAAAAGAGAAGAAAGAGGACTTTGTAGACAACGGAACTCCTACAAGTGCTAATCGATATGCCAATCTAAACCAAGAGCTAGAAAATGCAATTAAAAAAGAAAAAGATTTAGTTGAGCAGATAGAAGATACTAACAAAGGGTTAAAAGCCCATGGTAATTTCGTTGATGATATGGCTTTAGAGCTTTTAAAACAAGGAGATGCTCTTGATACAACGCAAATTAGTTGGGAAAATGCGCAGACTATGGTTCTTCATATGGAGGATGGATACAATGGTCTTAGAAAATCTCTAAAAAGGGCTAGAGATGCTCAAGATGACTTGAGCGAATCTGTTAATATATCTGATGGTCAACTCAATGACTTAAGAGAGACCTTTCCATCCGTTGCAAGTGCCTTTGAAGGAAAAAATGCCGACATGATTAATAGTAGCGCTGACTTAAGAAAAGCACTCGAAGATGTAGTTGCTCAGTCTATAAAAAATGATGAGAAAACGGTAAAAAGCGCTGAGCAGGCACTAATTCTTATGGGTAGAAGGGCTGGCATGGAAGATGAGGTAAGGCAATCTATAAAAGAAACTGGAACTGTATCTGACAATGTTTTGCAAGGTTTAATTGATAAGTTCAACCTAGTTCCAGAAAAGAAAACTAGTAAAATATCTGTAGAAGGTGAAGTCAGTCAAAAAGCTCAAAGTGCTTTTAACTTAATAAACACCTTTGGTAGTGCAGGTAATATAAGTAGAACAGTGAGTGTTGGAGCTGTGTCTAATTCGGTCTCTACTAATAATCAGAGTAACTCTGTAAGTTCTGCCTCAGTGTCAACGGGCGGAGACCTAATTAAAAAGAAACCTAAATTACAGACTATAGATAAAGCAACTTCAAGCAATAATTCAAGGGTAGACAGTGATATCTGGCGATACTGGAGCACAGAGATGAAAATAGAAGATATATCACAGTCAATCAACAAGCTTACAAGCGCGATTCAAAAAGCTAGTGAAAATGAGTCACAACTGATTAGTTTATATAAGAGACAAAATAGTACCTTGAAAAGTCAGAAAAGCTGGTACAATAGGTTGTCTAGACAAAAAAATAGTGAAATGAGTAGTATTTTAAAACAACTCAGAGGTTACGGTTTTAAAACTAGAGGCAATGATATTACCAATTTAAGTCGTGCCAAGTCTTTTAAAGGAGATAAGGCAGAAAAAGTTGAGGGACTATTAAACGATTGGAAATCAATTGGCTCAGATTTGACGAGCATATCTGAGAGCATTGCATCTCTTAATGAAACAATAAGAGAAAATAATGAGGCAATTAAGGAAGCTTATATTAGTAAAGAGCTTAAAGGTTTTGAAACTACTATAAAGAGAATTGAATCAATGATTAAAACCGTTGGCAATTCTGATAGTATGTTCTCAAAAAAATTAGAATTTATAAGCAACCAAGACCCAGAACTTGGACTAAGGGAAACCGAGAAGGCTATGAACGCTTCCAAGTCTAACATGCAAATGCTATTAAGGGAATTTAACAAGCTGTCAACCTCTACAATTAAGTATGAAGAAAATGGAGAGTCTTTGAAGTCTCAATTAGACCAATTAGGAGAAACTATTCTGGCTCAGGCTGACTCAATTTTAGCTTATCAGGAATCATTAAATACTCTTGAACTTAATCGGGTTACAAATGATTTATCTAGCTTTAATGATGCTATTGATGACAATACGTCAAAAATAAGAAATAATATAGATAACTTAAAAGAAGGTTTGCTAAGTGGAACTGATATTGACGATCTACAATCCTCGGTTTCAACCGCATTAGATTTAGATAGAGACAACCAATTTAAAGAGCGAGCTCGTGAGAGGTTGGCATTAGAACAACAAGTTCAACAGGCTTTAGAAGCTTTTGCAAAAAAGAATATTGACAGAGAAAGAAACGTAGCTAATGCAACTCTAAGGATAAAAGAGAGCATGTATAATCATCTATTGAAAATGGAGAAAGACTATAGCAACGGGAAAGTCCAAGAATTTAACAATATAACTGAAACACTCAAAAGCCATCAAGGTACTGCAACAGACAGTAGCTATCGATTTGACGATGAGTTAGAAAAGCATTTTGACGATATTAAGAAAAAACAAGACGAACTGACAGAAAAATATCAGAATGATATGGTTAAAGCTAATAATTCTGATGAGCAAGAGAAACTAACAAATCAGTATATTATAGACAACTTGAAGCTTCAAGAGAGCTACTATAGAGCTTCAATTGATGCTAGTAAAGATGCTATTACTGAACTTAAAGGTCAACTCAAAGACCCTACACTTACTGACGAGCTGGAGAGTCAAATTAAACAGCAAATTGAAAATTATGAGAAGGAAATTACAGAATCTCAGAATAATATAAAAGAATCTATTGCTGAGCGATTTGAATTTGAGTTTAGTTTACTAGATGAGGCTTTAGATAAGTATGACAAATATAGTAGAGAACTTGAATATTCATTAGATATTCTAAATGCAATAGGTGGAGAAAATTATTCTTCTCAAGGGGTTCTTCTCTCCGAATTAATGAATATAGAAAAATCAAGGAACAAGGAACTAGAGAATTCTCTATCATCGCTTAAACAGCAACAAATGGCTTACGAAGAAGGTAGCTATGAGTGGAAGATAATCAATGCTGAAATAGAAGAGTATAATAATCTTTTGCAAGAAAGCAATAAAACTCTTTTAGAAATGAATAAAAATATAATGTCTAATTCATTTGATGGAGTAGTCAATAAGATCGAAAAGCAAATGTTTGATGGAAAAACATTAGAAAATTATCAGAATTTCCATGAACTATGGCTAACAGGGCTAGAAAGAGAAATTGCATTAGAAAAAGCTTATCAAAGATTATCCGATCTTGAAACTGACATTTACGATAAAAAGATGGAACAGCTTGATAAACAAGAAAAGCTTAGTAAGTTCGAAATGGATTATCTAAATAAACAACTAGATGTTCTTGAGTTAGAACAAAAACTAGATAATTTAAACAAAGAAAAAACAATACAAACTTTAAAACAGCAGGCAGATGGAACTTGGGATTGGGAATATGTTGCTGATGCAGACCAAATTTCTCAAGTTCAAGAAGAGCTTTCTCAAGCTGAGCTAGAGCTACAAGAGCTAGAACAAAAAGCTAGAGAAGATTACCTATCTCAGTTAGAAAAAATACTCACAAATGCTGAGGAAGGTGACTATGATAATATCCAAGATTTTAGAAATGCATTAGAAGAGCTTTCTAAAGCATTTGACTCCGCTGTCGGTGACTTTCCTAAAGTTACGGAAGATTATATTTCTGAGCTGGTGGAATCATACTCTGACTATATTAACAATAACAAGGATATAATTGATGGAGTCGTAGATGGTCTAGAAGGAACTCCTGCGTTTGATGGGTATAGTGATAAAGTTATAAAAGAATTTCATAAAATAGGAAAGGATATTGGTAATATAATTGCAGATGCACTGATATCTGAATTGCCTAAAATGACCACTCCTAAACAAAATGAAGTAAGGTCTAATTCTGTCAGTATTAATCTTGATAAAGTCGAGTTCCCTAGCATTACAAGTGCAGATGGGATAAAAGAAGCCATATTTGAATTACCACAAATAGCTTTACAAATGAGTAAAGGAAAGATAAACTAAAGTTTAGGGAGGATTTCTATCACCCTCCCTAAACAAAAGTATTGCAATATACGAGAGGTGATATAACATTGATTGAAATACATCCCATCTTATTGCCAGTTAAACCATTTGATGCAACAAAAGGCGTAAATATATATTTTACATTTACAGGTAGTAAGCAAGTTAAAGAAAATGAACTAGTTATAAAAGAAGTGTCAACTAAAGAGATAGTATATAGCTATGAATTTAGTACGTTTGAAAAAAACCATCCGATACCTCCAAATTTACTTGTGAATGGAAAGGTATATAGCGCGAAATTAAGAGTTAAATTTACTGATGATACTTACTCACCGTACTCAAATGAATCAACGTTAAAGACATTTTCTACACCAGTTTTAGATATAGCTACAATTGATGGGCAAGGATATGTATATAACTCAGATATAACATTCCAAGCCGTATATAGTCAAAGCGAGAATGAGAACGTAAAGACATATAGGTTTAGTTTATATGATGAAAATGAAGAACTTATTGAGACATACCCAAACAGAACGCCATATAACCAAGAAATATTTACAGAAACTATAATGGGATTGGAAAAAGGCAAAGGTTATTTTATAGAGTGCTTTGTTATCACCGACAACAACATGACCTATTCTCACAGAGAAAGATTCATAGCGATGTATATTGTCCCATCTGTTAACGGGGTGATATTCACAAGAAATGATAGTGATGAGGGATTTGTAAGAATAACAGCAAATCTGAAAAGCATAACAGGTACGCCAGTTAAGCCGATTGATAAGAGTAATAATGACAATAATATTGAACAAAAGGCAGATAACTATGAATATATAGATGATGAATGGATAATTATCCCAAAAGACAATCCACTTATTTTCAGAGGTCTAGATATGAATAGGGCGTCTGACTATATAATGAAAATATGGTGTAGAAATATACCTATAGGGACAAAATTTTTAGAGTTGAGTCCTCCAGAAGATACTGGGATACCCGTTGAATTTTGGATGCATGAAAATTATGTAATTGCCGTTAAAGAGTACAAAGGTATTAAGTCAAGATATTGCTCTAATATGGTTGCTATTCCAAAAGATACAGATTTCATGTTGTATGTAAAAAATATAGAACATAGGGTAGACCTTTCATTAATCATCTTGTAAAGGGAGTTTCACTATGATAATTGATTATAATTTCTTTGGATTGGAGCAAGGGTGTGTTTGGGATACGCCAGTATGCACCGATTTGCTAGACGAACTACAAATGAATGAAGGCGTGTATGACGAGGCTTTTATTGAACTTGACACTTCTATAGAGCCCCATACTAATAAACCTACAAAGTGGACTTTGACAACAATAATGGACGCGAAGTTTACTAGCGATCTTGACGCTGGCTCTATAAGTGCAGAAGGGTTTGATATAACAAAACTAATGCTTTACCGCTCTGTGTATGGAACTGGAGATTGGGACGCCATTGGAGAATTTAAATATGATGAAGAATTTAATTTATATGACTTTGTAGACAGATATGTACAAAATGGCTCAACATATCAATACGCAATTGTTCCAGTCGCAAATGAAGTAATTGGCGATAAGCTCATATCAGATTCTATAGATGTATCGTATGAGGGTATTTTTTTAACAGATAAAAAAGAGAATAAGAGATTAGAATATGACATTTCTCTTGGTGAAATATCATATAATACATCGTCAAATACAAGTCAGCCATTGAATAGCCCTTATCCAATTGTGACGTTTGGGAATAGTAATTATAGGAGTAGTAGTCTTACAGTTCTTCCTTTGTCGAAAGAGACAGTTAGTTTGTCAGGGAGTTCAATTGATAAACTTGCAGAGCAGATTAACAGGCAGGATTGGATGGAATTTCTGAACAATTCTAGAGCAAAAGTGTTAAGAATGGATAGTGGCGTTTTAATGCTAGTTGTGACCAAGAACGCTAGGGTGACTCATAAAGAAGGAGAAACTTTGAGAGACCTTGCAAGTATCTCTTTTGATTATGTTGAAATTGGAAAGATAAATTATGATATGTTGATTAAAAATGATTTGATTTCTAGAGCATTTTTAACTCATATGACATATGATGATGAGGGGGATATTATTAGTGTCGATAACTAATTATATCAAAGGTGATGTCGTGATGAACAATCGCGATATCACCTTGATTCCAAGCTATATAGACCTTCATTTACAACCTGTAAGAAGGCTATATATAACATTAGAAGTGATAGATAAATATGGAGAAACTATTGAGACTATTCAAGGCTTATCTCAAAGTGGAAGTATTAATATATCAAACAGTAGCCTAATAAGAAGGACTGGTTCGCTAAGCTTTGTCCTCTATGACTATCTAATTCCCAAAAAAGCAAGCATTCTATGGATGACCAATAAAGTGAGAGTTTATGCTGGGATATCAGACTTATCGTCAGATAAGGATACGGTCACACATTTTTGTCTAGGAACATTCTACATTACTGAGCCTAATGTTCAGATAAACGATGCTGACCGCTCTATAAGTATTAACTTACAGGATAATATGATGAGATGGGAGCAAAAAGAGCTTGAGGATAAATTTGTAATAGAGGCAGGAACTCCTTTGAATACGGCAGTATTGTCCGTTTTGAACTACTTTGGTGAATTTAAAACAAAAATTGAATTTACTGAATTGACTATTCCATACAAATTGGAATTTAATGTTGGCGAAACTGTTATGAATATGCTGACTAAGCTCAGAGATTTATATATGGATTGGGATTGTTACTACGATGTAGATGGAACAATTATTTTCGAGAAGATGAAGATTCAAGTGCCAGAGGGCGAGCCGATAATCTGGAAATTTGATGAGGAGACAGACCATTTAACTAGCTATTCTAAGTCATTTTCATATAAAGAAGTTAAAAATAGAATTTTGGTCAAGGGAGTAATGGATGAAAAAACTGGATTAACACCAACAGCAGAGGCAAGTATCTCCGATGACAAGTCGCCATTTCACAAAAATGAAATTGGTGTACAAACAAAAGTAATTACAGATGGTAATTACAGTAATTTAGAACAGTGTGATTCAAGAGCTAGATATGAGCTGTTTAAACGTAGCAATTTTCAAGAGAAGTTAAATTTAAGTTCTATACCAATTTATTTCCTAGACGCAAATAACGCAATAAAAGTAAGAGATATGGCGACCAATAAGTTGGAAGACTACATTATCGATACAATTAGTGTTGGTCTGGGGATTAGCGACACTATGAGTATAAGTGGTCACAAGTTGTATTATGGTGATGTAGATATGGATAGTACATTAGATGAAGTAAGGAAACAGGCAGACATCATCATAGAAGGCATAAAAAACAAAGGTTGGCTTGCTCTATCAGAACAGCGTATAAAAGATTTCTATGGCATTAAGGGAGATGGGTCTAAACTAATTGTTCGATTTGAAAAACAAAAGAGATTTGGCGTCACAGCTTATGTTACTGGATATACTGATAACAGTAACCAAACATTAACGATAGATTTAGCAGACTTTTCCCCAAGTTCTGGAGATAGTGGAGACAACAATGCTGGAAAAGCAGAGTACAGCGATAGGATATTAGGTCATGAAGTAGTTCATGCAGTAATGAACAATGTATTTGGTGTTGATAAAACTATTGATATGCCAGTATGGTTTAAAGAAGGCTCTGCAGAATTTATACATGGCGCAGACGAAAGATTAAAAACAATTATTGTAAAAAATGAGACAATAAACGATAACGAACTAACTTCATTAGTTGGTAGAGGAGTAGAGTTGCTGGAAGGAGCCAACTGGAATGGAGAAAGTTCTGACTACACTGCAGGCTACTTGATTATAAAATACTTAGACACTCAGATTATACCTCAATATAATATGAGTAATTTAATGCAGAGTATTTTACAGTCAAATAAAGGTGGAGAGCAGTCTATAAAAGACGCTATAGTAGAAGTTACTCCATTTAGCACCTTCGATGAGTTTATTAGGAGTTTTGAAAACAACGGATATAACTATGTTAAAGCCAGTGTAACTCTTAATCTATTTGGAGATGAACTAGACACAGGCTCTATAGCTGGCTCAGACCATAGAGGGAGTACTAATCTTAGTGCAGAAGATATATTTGACAATAGTCTTGCCGAACAGGGTGTTTCTCTAAGATATTTTGAAGTAGAGTTTGATAGACCTTAAACAAAAGTATTGACATTATAAATATTAAGTGTTAAAATATAAATAATGCATATTTTGATTTTGATATAAACAAAAGTATTGCAAAAGAAGGGATGTTAATTTTGTCAAGAAGCACATTTCCGACAGAAGTTGATTCATTTGTAGAATTATTTGACTTGCCACCGAGCTTGGTAGCATCGGCAAAGCGATATCAAGAGTTAAAGATTAAACCAACATTAAACGCCTCAGAGCAATCTGAGTTAAACTCTTTAACCAGTCAATTAGGAAACTATATTATAACACCAGAAACTTGGAATAAGTTCGCTGATTCCTTAGTTAATGTAGAAACCTTCTTTTTAGAAGAGGTCGATGAATATATAGATGATAAACAAAAAGAATGGGCTAAATATGTTAATGATTTTCATTATGTAGGAGTGTATAACGATCTATCCACGTATATGTTTCAAAATCAGGTAAAATTCAACGGAGACCTGTATCTTTGTATAAAGAGCACCTCTGTAGGGATAGACCCTACAAATGAAGAATATTGGCAAAAGATTTCAACAAAAGGGGATAAAGGTGACGTAGGTCTTAACGCATTTTTGCGAGGTGAATATAACGATACGAGATCATATGTAATAGGAGATGCAATCACGTATGAAGGAAATATATTCTATTGTATAAAAGATACTACCGCAGGTATAAATCCAACAAATAGTGAATACTGGTTTATGTACGATAGGACTATTGTTAGCCCCACAGTACCAAGTACTACTCAACAAGGATTAACATGGATTGAAGTAGAGGAGTAATTATGGATAAATCATTACAGGATAGTATATTAAAATCTATAGACATCTTAGTGAAAGAAAACATTAAAAACACTAAGTATACAGCCTCAAATGTTGGATTAGTAAAATCAATTGCAGGATTTGACTGCACAGTAGAAATTCAAGGCGTTGAATTATCTTGTATCCTTTTTGAGCATTTACATGATTGGATACAAGTAGATGATATAGTTATTGTTCAAGACTTATACAACGATAGTTCAAAAAAAACAATAGTAGGCAAGATTGGAACTTCTAGACCTACTTCCTTTACTATATTTGATACTGAAAAAGGTAGGTCAATAAGTGGAGTTGAACAAGTTTATGATACTTCAAATAATGAAGTTGTTGATGCTGTGTTAGATATTGAATAAGAAAGGAGAAAGAATGTCTTGTCTATAAAGAAATCAAAATTTAATCATTATAAGAATGATACCGAATATGATACTCTACACCATGAAACTCAGGCTCAACAAGTCAAGATACTAGACTTGGAAGGAAACATTAAATCTAATATTTATGAGATGTTGCTAAGAGGAAAAGAGTTAGATTCTATAGATATCAGAGGTATTAAAGATACTGGGATTTATAAAATAAAAGGATGCACAGATACTCCGACTGAACTATCTGATACAGAAACATTTATTATGAACGTTATTACAATTGACGATGGCATAGAATCAGTAACGGTACAGGAAATTCATGACCACGTTACCCATAACTCATTTACTCGCTCAATAAAAGGAGATAACGCAAGTACATGGGACAATGCTGGTAGAAGCATTTTGAACAAGTTGATTGATATAGAGGATAATATAGGAGACAAAAACTCTCTAACAACTAATAGCAAAGATAGTCTTGTAACGGCTATTAATGAACTTGACAAAAATACTGATGAAAATACAGATAAGATTAGCATTGCACAATCAGGTTTAGATACTTTAAAAAATGATTTCGACAATCATCACCACGATGAAATATATCTAAAATTATCAGGTGGAGACATGACTGGAAACCTATCTTTAGCAAATGGTAATAGGATTTCTGGTAAAAACACCAGTGGAGGAAAAGTAGATATTGGTAGGGTTGACTCCAATAATACAGTCGTATTAGGTGATGTAAACAACAGAACCTATATAGACGCCAAAGATAAAGAATTAAGGATATATGATGGCAAAACCTCTGTAAAGATATTCCATGAAGATAATGATGGTCATGGGAGTGGTCTTGATGCCGATGAATTAGATGGTATTCAAGGGAACAGATATGCTCGCAGAGATAATGGAAACATATTTAAAGAAGACCAAATAGTTGGTGAAGGAAAAAGCCTAGCTATTAGAGCGTCTAGTGGTAGTTCACAAGCTGGCTCTCTATTCTTCCAAGATGGAAACGGGTCTCAAAAAGCTAGGATTAGACCAAGAACTAACGGAAGTTTAGATTTTTATGCTGGAAAAACATTGGTTTTAACTGCAAAACCAGACGGGGATACAGAGACCACACATGACCATATTCTAAACGCCAAAGATAGACAGGTAGGGGTTAGATTCAAGCTTAACGACAATGATAAGGGTGCAGGGTTCTATATAAATAATGGTTCAAAACAAGTTGGCTTTTATGATTGGGAGCACAGTGATTGGTTTTTTACTACTGATAGGAAGACAAGAGAAGTAGATTTCCGTAAAAATGTTAAAATACAAGGGAAACGACTATTTATTCAATGGAGCGCACCATCTTCATCACAAGTAGATGAGGGGGACATATGGATAAATATAAACAGTTAACAAAACAAAAGTATTGCAAAAGTGGTGATTGAATTGAGTAGGCTAAAGCAATGGAGAAATGGAAGTTGGCAAGACGTAGATTTTAACCAATGGAGAAATGGAAGATGGGTTAAAGTAGAGGTTAATCAATGGAGAAACGGCAAATGGGAGAAAATTTCAACCCAAAAATTTACTAATACTTGGGAAGCTACATGGTCTCAGACATATAGAGAAAGTGGAACGAAAAGAACAGATTATAGAGCAAATAGGCTATGTCAAGGCGAGTACTTATCAGACCCATGGGGGCTTATGCGCTCGTTGTGTGGTTTTAATGATAGCAGTATACGTTCGAAGCTTAGTGGGGCTGACATTAATGACGTCAAACTCTACCTCCATAATGAGCATTGGTATTACTACGCTGGTGGGAAGGCAGTAGTCGGAGGTCATAACCATAGCAATGAGCCAAGTAGATTCAGTCATTCCAAGTATAGTATAAAACAGCAGTCTTATTCAAAAAGACATCAAGCAAAATGGATTGACATGCCCAATTGGTTTGGTACAGGTCTAAGAGATGGTAAATATAGAGGATTTAGCCTATATTCGGCTTACAACAATATGAGATATTATGGAATATTTTTTGGTGCAGGAAGTGGATGGAGAAGTCCAAAAATAAAGATTTCATATGAAAAGTGATTATCTAGGAGAAGATGAGACTTCTTTTCCTAGCAAATTTAATAGAACAGGAAGTGTTGCTAAGTGTCAAATAAAATTGTTAAAAAAGTAGCGTGGGGAGCTGGACACGGAATAAATACTTCGGGAAAGAGGACGCCAGACGGTGAAAGAGAATGGTCATTTAATGACGTTGTAGTCACAGAAGGAATTAAACATTTAGAAAGCAATTATGATAATGTTAAGGTGCTACGCCTTGATGACCCGACAGGAAAACGTGACGTGCCGTTACGAGAACGTACAAATAAAGCGAATGCTTGGGGGGCTGATGTCTACGTCTCTTCACATCATAATGCCAATACAGGTAAATGGGGTTCTTGGACAGGAACAGAGACGTATACGTATCTAGGCAATCATCCAAGCACTGAACGTCTTGCTAGTAAGGTGCATAATCGTTTGGTTAAAGCTTATAATCTAAGAGATAGAGGTCTTAAAAAGGCTAATTTTCATGTTTTGAGAGAAACAAAAATGAACGCAATTCTTACAGAAGGTGGATATATGGATTCCACCATTGATATTAAGAAGTTGCGAAACAAAGAAGTATTAAAAAAAGCTGGACGTGCTATAGCCGATGGTATTGCTGACTATCTTAACTTAGAACGTAAAAAAAATGAATCTAGCAGTGGTAATAGCAGTAAAGTTTATGGAAAGATTACTGTTAAAGCTTATCATTTGAATGTTAGACAGCAAGCAAATTTTAGCTCTAGTATTGTTAAGGTAATTAACAAAGGCGAGGTTTACAAAGTATATGGAAAGAAAAATGGCATGTATCATCTAGGTGGGAACCAGTGGGTTAGCGCTAATTCTAAGTATGTGTCATTTAGAAAGAGTATAAAGCCTGTGAAAACAGAGAGATTAGAGGTAATTGCTAATAGCTTATGGGTTTACAATAAGCCAGATTGGAACGCTAAGCATTTCACTGTAAAGAAAGGTGAAGTTTTTACTATCAAAAAAATACTAACAGTTAATGGGAGCAAGATGTACCAGTTAAAGTCAGGACTATATATAACGGCTAACAAAAAGTATGTAAACCTCATTTAAACAAAAATATTGCAATTTAGTTATATAAAGAGAGGGAGTAAATACCACTTCCTCTCAATTGTTATTGACCAAGAAGGTGAGTTAATTGAAAAGAGGGGACGTTGTATTCGTTCAAGGCAAAGGGATGTTGAGCAGATTAATTAGATACTTTGATGGAAATGGATTGTATAGCCATGTAGCTATAGCAATATCTGATGAAAAAGTTATTGAAGCCAATTATGATACAAAAGTAGCTATTAGAGATTTTGATAAAGAAAAATATTCTATTATAGATGTTCCTAAGATTGGATTAAGCAATCAACAAAGAATGAATATCTATAACGAGGCTCTTAAGTACATTGGAAAAAGATATGATTATATACAATTGTTATGGTATATCTTAAGAAAAGCATTCCGTTTTGGTGGAAGAAATAGATTGAACAATCCTAACAATGTAATTTGCTCTGAATTAGTTTTTATCGTATTAAATGAATCTGGAGTATTTGATGATTTATGCATTAAAAATATTAATCGTGGAACTGATTTAACGCCAAATGAGTTATATGATTTAGTGAAGTATATTGCTAAAAATCAAAATAAGATATAAAAATTTTCGACACGATAAGCTATTTTTTTGGATTTACGCTCTATAATTTAGCGTAAATCCATTTTTACATAATTTTTTGTCCTTGGAGTATCGTCAGAAGAATGCTCTTAGCATACGTTTTCCGCGTTTTGCTGGCGGTACTCCTTCTTAAACAAATATGAAGGGAAGGGAGAGGAAATGTCCTTTATTTTTTCTAGTTTACATAAGATTTATTATCGGAAGTTAGAAAATAAATAAAATTCCGTCTCATTTTATAAAAAAACTCACTTTAGTCTCCCTTATTTTTAAAGGTTTTGTTTTTATATTTTTTTGATTCGTCCTTTAAAGTTGTAATTAGAGCTAAAAATACTATAACTATAAATACAGATGCTATCAGGAAACCTAATATCAAATTAACTCTCTCCTTTCTTGAACTCAGTCCTCCTGTATAAGTACTCGGAACGTATCGAATACATAGTGACTTTGATAGTTATTCTCACTTACTTGATAGGCAAAGGGGAAGGAGATAAATTGAAAGTTTGCTTCCTTATTTGGAAGCTGAAAATTGAATACATTTCTTGATTCGTTTTTTACTGTTGTAAATATAACTTCTTTATCACCAATAATAACATCTTGTTTCCAATCTGTTAATGCTATTATAGCATAGGTAATATCTTCTCCCCAGCTATTACCTACAGATAATGAGAGCTCTTCTCCAACCGTACCTGTCATTGCTACTTTCATTCGCTCTATATTATTATATATAGCTAAATCATCATATGTACCATCTTCTAATATTAGGTCAGGTTTGGTTTCGATTATTTCTCTATGCTTTGATATGTTGGTTTTATCATTAACTGTATATCTACCACTAAGTGTCTCGCCTAATATGTTTGCTCTATTGAAGTCCATTTCTTCTAATTGGTATGCTGGCTTTCTTATGACGACTAGAGATAGTTCTTGAGAAGATTTATCAATGTCTATCGATAGGTTGAACTCTTTTGTTGAGTTAGGGTTCATATTAAATTTATAATTGTTGGTTTTCTCTTTGGAATTCTCTACAAAGTAATCTGATAGTTTGTAATCTTGGAATACTAGGAGCATATACTCCCTTTCTTCATCTATATTGTGATCTAATGAAAATATTATAGAGGCTGAGTTATTTTCTAAAGGAATTTCAGTTCCAGTGTCGATAATATTTCCATGTGTATCTTTAATACCGTATGCAACTGTATTTCCTTGCTCTGATAGAAACTGCTCGGATTCTTCTATGTCTAAGGTATTTATAGCGTCATTGTTTTTATTAGAAGGAAGAAGTAAAAATAATACTCCACCTATCAAAGATATTGAAATAAGAAAGACCATTATTCTTTTTTTCATAAGTATCACCTATTTAATTTGAATATTAACAGTAAGGTATGAAAACAATGTTTCATACCTTACTGTTCTTTAAACTACCATTCTGCTCTAGTTTCATGTTTAATAGTTTTATATCCAGAATCTTTATAAGTGTGATTCCCGATAGCCCAATCGTCTTTACTGTAAATCGTACCATTCTTTGCTTTAGCACTAGCGTAAGACGAATTTTTTGCACTACTTGATTTCGATTTAATCAGTCCCCCATCACCGTTAAAGGTTCTGGATCGTGCGTATAAGTAGTCGATATTTCTAGTAGTAGTTGACTTAGCTACAGCATAATTCGTAAGGAATAGAGGGTCATAGACTTTTATGCTCGATCTTACCTTATAAGAAGACTGTATTGAATTATTTATGGCATTATTAACTGGCTCTGCTATACTTTCTACGACCTCTTCGTCAACTACTGGTGCTTCTTCGGCACTTGCATTGTTACTAAAACCAAATAAAAAGAAACTAGCTAATGCAAAAAATAAAACTTTCTTTAATTTCATGGCTTCATCTCCTTTTTTATAATCTATATATACATTTCTTCATGTATTACTTAATTCCTCTTTTCTTTTGGAAATATTTATAATAATTTGTAATTATTCTTTTAATATTTCTATTTATTGCTATACTTTTGAGTGTGTGGAATAAAAAAAAGAGAAAAGCTTAGTCAAGTCTTTCTCTTTTTGCAAATCTTAAACATAGATTCTTTTGGAATATCCTCTTGAACTCTGCCTTCTTTCGCCTTACGTAGAATGGCACACTTTTTAAAGTCCTTTTTGCAATTCATGCAGTTCACACTAAAGAACTCGTTAAATTGGTTCTCATCTTTCCAAATTCCCTCGTATTCTACTGGTTTTAAAACGGCATGAAATTTAGGGTTTTTAGAATCATACATAACCTTTTGTGTTCTGACCAGTACGTTTTTATCATCGATGGTAACTATTCCAGTTAAACTATCACAAAGAATCTTGTAATAATTATTGTTATCTTGGTTAATTCTTGATTGAATAAATACACAATCAAGATACCAATGGTTGTCTTTTGTATCGTTTATATCCCATTTCTGTTTAGCCACTTCTCGTTTTAAATATGTTCTGAACCTTTTTTTGAAGTCTTTACTTGCTTGTGTCTCGTACATATGAATGTTAATTTTGCCCGTCTTCTTATTTAAAAATGCCCTCGGTTTTAAGTAGTTATTATTAGAAATGGGTAGCTCATCGTAGTTAATGAAAAATCTACTCAAATACTACCCTTCCTTTCGTTTACTTTTCTTGATTTTGTATATTAATTTGTTCCATTACTATATACATTAGTCTTTCATATTCAATGTTTTTCAAAGCGACAACGACCATCTTTTCGATTAACTTGTTAATCTCATCATTATCTCCGTCAGTCTGTTCTGCGTAATAAGTCAAAGCTCCTATTATAGCAAAGAATTCTTTTTCATTAATATTGTCCTCTTCTGTAACTACTATATTGTTTAAAGTAAGACCCTGATTATCTTCCAATGTACTACCTCCTTGAAAATCCAGTTATTATATCTAGGTTGTACATGTTTTTAAGTTGATTAATTTTATCTGTGCTTATGCCCTCATCGTGCACGAACTTTTCATTTTTAGGATGACCAATTAAATGCCTAGTGGTATGATTAAAATGGTCAAAACTAGTAATTTTATGATAGTTAAAGTCCTGTTTAATCATTTTAACAAGATGTTCATTAACAATAACTGTGAAGTCAAATTCTTTGGCGAAATCAATTAGAGCTGTAGTTTTGCCACATCCTCTATGTTTCTCAGTAACGTAAATAGGCTCTCTAAGAATTGCACCCCTAATTAAGTTTTGCTTAAGCATCTCAATTGTTTGTCTATTGTCAAACTCCAATTTCATGGTAAAAAAATCATCCCTTCTATTAGATGGCGTTATATGTGTTTGGTTTGTAACGAACCATAATTCCAAAGTTATTCAGGATGCCTTCGAGCATTGGTGCGTCAATAATTTCTTCTTTCTTCACTTCTGTCATGAGCACATCGAGTGCTTTCTTTCTTTCATGATGTTCTCTGGACGGCTCTTCAAGAAGAATATAATTAAATAAACCATCGCCCATTTGAACCTTTTTAATTTTATATCCTAGACGATATAACTCTCCTAAGTGACCACCATAACGCAATGAAACGTCTGATAAGTCCTCATTAGTTGCCCCATTCATGCCACGGCTTTTCAACAAACCTAAAATTTGATTCCTTTTTACTGCCTGTCTTTTCTTCTCATTTGTTTTCATAATGTTTTCTCCTCCTGTTAATTGCAATACATTTGTTTAATTAATTTAAATATCCAGTTGCATCGTAGATATTCAATACTTCTTCCAGCTCATAGAAAGAGTTGCCGTAAATAAATCCTGTAATTCTGATGTTTTCACCACCAGCAAATTTGTGTCTAAGCGATTCATCGTAAGCTGTATTGTAATAGGATAATTTCTCCTCAAAGTTTTCTCTAGGATTGATTATTACCTCTTCCTTAGTTAATCCAATTGAGATTCTTACTGCCACATATTTATAGTTGTTTGCAACGGCACTTTTAAAGCAATCATTTAATGACTCCAGTGTTAACATATCCCTTGTCCTCCTCATAAAATTATTATTAAAATATGGATTTTATTAATTAATCAACCTAGCTACAATAATGATTAACTCTACCCTATTCTGAGATAATGTCTAAAATCCTACATCCACAACAAAAGTGTAGGTAACTAAAAACATCTTCTGAATAGCTACTTGAGAATGAATACATAAGGCTATTACTAGTCAAATTTACAAGTCTATACTTATTTAATTGTCTATCTTTTACTAATAAGTATTCAAATACTTTTCCACTGAGCCTGTGTTCAGCTACAATTGTATCACCAAGTTTAATGTCCTTGCTTTTCCAAGTCATAACTTTCATCGAACATCCTCCTAATAAATTAGAGCTATTAATGGTTGTCTATTACTTAACTCTGCGTGAGCAAATATATATAAATATCTATATTGTTGAGCTTTGTTTTTATCTTTCTTAAGTACACGGTTATATGAAGTTAAGAATTCAACTAATTCTAATGTTGTCCAATCTTTTACTAAATTCATTTCTTATTCTCCTATTCTAGTTAAAAACTCACCTCTTTTATTTGCAATACTTTTGTTTAAGGTGAGGGTAATTAAGAACATTAAGTCCTCACCTTAAATTGTACTATTTTTTAGTTATTTTGTCAATAATTTTGTTCAGCAATACACCTTTTCTAGCTTTAGTATTGAAGATTTTGTTGAATAATTCCTGCTGGATGGATTTGTCAAAGCCACTTCCAGATGCCTTTGCATGTCCCCCACCTCCGAATACCTTTGCCACATCATTACCAAGATCGATATCTTTAATTCCGCGATATGAAATTCTATTTCTTCCCATATCAATGATAACTATAAAGTCAACTTCGTCTTCGTAGCATTCTGCCAAGGAATTTCCTAATTCACTTATATACTGTTCTGCGAATACTACTCCAGCATTGTAACCAAGTAAAGGCATCTCGAATAATTCTTTCTTCTTAGACTCGATATAAGCCTGTTTCTTTTTGTCGTCTACATGAAGTACAGCTTCATCTGATGCAGTAAACATCTGATGCCATGAGCCATCGCTAAATGATAAAATTCGGGCGTGAACGATTTTTCCAATGATGGATTGTACGAAATCCTCTCTGCCGAGCAAGAAGAATAAATCATTCAATTTTAGTGACTCTTGGTCATCGTATTTAGTTTTCCATTCCCAAGTATCATATCTGCGTACTTTTTCAACAAAGATGTCGAGCACATCAACATATCTCTTACCGTCAAAAAGTCCTTGTTTATCTAAATGGCTATAAAACATGTCAGTACCTGAGGCTTTACCTAAAAGACTAAACTCTTGTACGTTGCACCACTTATATTTGTTAAGATACTCAGCAGTTTTATGGTGGTCTAGAAGTGTAAAGTAATTACTTAACTCCTTGTTTTCTAACTTGACTTCATAATTATCAATTATTGATGCAAGCTCATTACTAATTGAGATGTCAGTTATATAAGTATGTTCATAATAAACAAATTCTCTTGATTCAATGTACTCTTTTACCTTTTGTGTGGCATCTTGTGGATTTTTTACTATAGTTACGTCTATATCTTCAAAGGCTAACCGTCCAATGATTTCGCATCCGATTCCATCAAGATCATTATGAGTAAATAATTTTGTCTTTTTCTTCATATTGGGGTGTCTTACAATATTAGCAATCTTACCAAGTTCATTTTTCAAAATATATCCTCCTACATTTAAATTGCAATACTTTTGTTTATATGATGATTATATAGCTAATATCCCAATAAGTCAAGTCTTTTTATAGAGTTTTTTGAATATATATTTAAGGGAGGGGTATACTCCCTCCCTTAATGACTATATTAAGCCACGCTTTTTAATGATACTATCTACTAGTGACTTGCTTGTCCCAATAACTTCATCAATTTTGTTTCCATCATTGTCTAGTAGTACGAGCGTTGGGCTTTTCATAATATCCAGTTCACCAGCCAATTCATAAGCATAGTCTTCAACTATTTCTCCTGTTTTTAGGTTTATCCATATGCCATTAGTAATATTAGCTTCTTCGTCAACCGTTACCCCAAGTTCATTCTCAAGATAGTTGTCTAGCATGCTACATGGCGCACATACAGTTTGTTTGAACTTAATTAATCTCATACTCAAAATAATCCTCCATTTCTATAGATTTTTAAAGATAAAGTCTTCATCTCTTAACTCTTCTACAATTGCTTTTGTATAAGAGTTCCCCTTGGTGCTAAAGAAATCGTGTGTTTTAGATTCGGTTTTTAATCCATTTTCTACAATAGGATTAATCTTTACCCCCTCATATATTGGCTCTTTGCCAAGGTTCATTAATGCGTTATTAGCGTTGTACAATAGGAAGTCTTTTACCTCATAGTCTAAACCAATTGGAGAATAGACTTCTTCCGTATATTTATACTCATTATCCATCAGCTCTTTGAGCAGTAGCTCTACTTCTTTATCAGCATAATCTTTTTCGTCATCATTAAGCTCCTCGTATAATTCTTGAGCTAATAAACCTATATACTGACCATGAATGCTTTCGTCTCTAATTATTAAGTTAATGATTTCTCCACTGGCTACCATCTTACCTTGTCCAGCAAGATATAAAGGATAAAAGAATCCACTATAAAATAGAAAGGACTCAAGGTAAACAGAAGCTACCATGGCTAGGTAGAGACTAAGCTTGTTATTGATATTCTCGTAGTATTGTGAGATAATTTCGGCTTTGTTTTGCAGATATCCATTTCGTCTTACCCATTCAAACACATCATCAATTTCTTCATTTGTTTCAAGTAGAGTGGTAAAGATTGTACTGTAGCTTTTAGCATGAATCCCTTCCATCATACCCATATAGGCTAATACTGATTTCCTTTGTAGTGCGTTAACATGGTCTAATATTTTAGGCATTCCTATAGTAGCCTGTTTTGTATCTAAGAGTGTTAGACCGCCAAGATTTGATTTATAGGCTGTTCTTTCTTCTTCGCTCAGCCTAGACCAATCTTTTATGTCCTTAGATGGTATAAATTCTGTGTCAAGCCAAAACTGTCTTGTATTTTGTGCCCAAAACATTTCGGTAAATTCGTCTTCTTGCCTATTCCAATTAACAGCTTCATGTATTCTCGGTGTTGGAATCTTCATCATTTGAATCTCCAGCCTTTATGAGTTTTCTGCTTTCCATTTAAAACTAGCTGAATTGACTCTGGATTAAGATCATTCTCTCTTGCAAATAATTGAATATCAGTAAATGTTTGAGAATCATTTGTCGATGTATTAATTGCAGTAAATACTGGAGACTCATTTGCTTCGCTTACGCTAGACTCTGAATTATTACTTTCATCTAGACTATCAGGTTCACTCTGGTCTTCAATGTCTCCGTTGTCGATTTGAATTTCCTCAGAATTAACAGATATAATCGACTCGTTGTTCATTTTAGTTGCAATAGACAAGTCTTCAAAATCCCCTGATTTGATAAGTTCATTATTTACAATTTGAATATGACGAGTATTTATAAATCGGACTCTAACATATTCCACTTCGCCTTTATTCTCTAAAATCCAAAATCGACCTAACTCTTCGAAAGGCTGATTATTATTATTTAATTTCAATATAATACCTCCAATAAATTTGAATTATGGGGCGAAATTAATCGCCCTAATTGCAATACATTTGTTTAAATGGAACAAGTTTCACAAATATCATTTTTGGTTAGTTCGCTTCTTGTGTAATAAAGCGTCTTTATGCCTTTTTTATGTGCATAAATATAGTATCTTGCTAAATCTCTAGTTGTACATTGGTCTGGTTTAATAAATAAAGTTGTAGAAATTGATTGGTCTACATGCTCTTGAATAACAGATATCATATCAATTAGCTTCATCATGTCCATATCATATGCTTTTTTATAAAAAAACTTGTTCTTATTATTTATAAAAGGCATCGGAAAGTGAGTTGTAGAATCGCCATAGACCCTTGTTTCAATCTGTTCTGTTATAGGCATGACTGACGGTGTTGAGTTTTGTACGTAGCTTATGGAACCTGTTGGAGCAATCGCCATTAGATATGCATGAAAAATACCGTGCTCCATAATCTGGTCGTTAAGCCATCTCCAGTCATCAGTCGATGGAATATATTGACCCTTAAACAACTTTTGTACCTTCATGGTTTTAGGATAATAATTGTTCTCCATATACTTGGTCAGTGCTGTCCCTTTTGCATACTCAGATTTTTCGAAGCCATCAAACGTTTGTTTACGCTCCTTGGCTATATACATACTTCTCAATAGAGCATAGTATCTTACAGTCATAAAAAACGTATTTGCAAAGTCTCTTGCAGATTCACTTTCGTAAGAAATGAGATTCTTTGCAAGATAACCATGTAGATTCATGGCTCCGAGACCAATAGAATGAAAAGCATCGTTTCCATTTTTAACTGTTGGAACTTCATCAATTGAAGTATTTACTGTTACTGTTGTTAAAGCATCTACGGCAGTCATAACTGATTCCTTTATAGCTTTATCGTCCATAACATTGGCGATATTTAATGATGCTAAATTACAACTAATATCGCGACCAAAGCTATTTACTCCTCTATGTCCCTCGATATTTGAAGGAAGACTTAATTGCATTATTTCAACGCATAAATTGGACATTTTAATATCTCCAATATCTTTTAGCATGTGAACCTTGTTTGCTACATCTCTGTTGAAAATATACGGATAGCCACTTTCAATTTGAGTTTGTGCAATCTCGGTGAATAGTTTACGTGCAGAGCCCATAGTTCTCTTACGAACTCTTGGATTGTTTACTAATTTATCGTACCATTCATCCATATTCATATCGTCAAGCTCAATGCCGTATTCTTTATAAACTGAGTAAGGGTAGAAAGTGAAGTAATTCTCATTTCGCTCTGCCAGCTCATATAGTTTGCTTGGAATAATTAGCCCAACAGATAAGGATTTTAGTCGTGATTTTTCGTCAACATTAATTTTCTTAGTGGCTAGTAAACTTTTCGCATCAACGTGTAGAGCGTTTATATACACGGCTCCACTTCCATTTCTTTGACCCAATTGATTAAATTTGGTAAATACATCTTCTAGAATCTTGGCGATTCCAACTATTGATGTAGAGGCGTTTTCAATACCCTTGATTGGGTCTCCAGCCCCTCTAAGCTTACTTAAGTTAATAGCAACTCCTCCACCAAATCTACTGAGTTGAGCACAAGCTTCTGTCACGTAGAATATAGACTCTGTATTGTCTTGCATTTCCAACAAAAAGCAACTCACCAAACGACCTGCTCGTGTCTTGCCAGCGTTAAGGAATGTAGGGGTTGCAGGTTGAATTCTTTGCTTTATCATATTGGTTGCAATTTTCTTAGCAAGTTTGTAATTTCCATCTCCTAAGAATAAAGCATTTACTGCTACCCTATCTTCATATCGCTCAAGGAATCTTTGACCGTCATCTGTCTTTGTCGCATAGTTGTTATAAAACTTATACGCTGACATGAATGATTCAAACCTAAATTTCTCACCATATACTAACTTAAATATCTCTTTAACTTGTCTCTGTCTATATTTATCAAACAGAGACTTATCATAATAATCGTGCTTAAACATGTAGTTTAGGAACTCTTCATCCCTGTCATGGAAAAACTGCATGTTTTTATTAACGTTGTCAACAAAATAAGAATAGACAGCCTCTTTATCTTTTTCATATTGAAATTGTCCATTATCATCCTTTATTTTGACCTCGTTATTCAGTTCAGTCCATCTTGCCAACACCATTCATCCTTTCCCTTATCTTCGATGCAATAGTGTCAACATCAGTAGGAGTACCACTCATAACAAATTTATGAAGTAAAGGAACATCGTATTGAGAAGAAATATCTCTAGAAGCCTTACAGTAGTTGTCTCCCCAATTTGTATGTCCGCTACCAATTACAGCCAATAGATTATTTGAGCTACTCTTTAATAAGTCGCTTACTTGTTTCGGAATTTGACCGAACCCTGTGGTGTATGTTATTAAATAGAAAGGCTCATCTATCGTCATGTTACGGGTCGCCTTAACATACTCAATCTCTGGAAGCGCCTCTTTCAGTTTACTGATAAATCTCTGAACGTTCCCTGTCCTAGATGCGAATACTATCTTACTCATGTCAACACCTCTTAAATGCAATACTTTTGTTTAATGATAAATAGAATAAATTTACCAATAAATCCTATTATATCACTTTTAAATAAAAATGTAAACTTAAATGCAATACTTTTATTTTATTTTAGAATCTAAATCATTTAGATATTCAGCAAGGTAAGTCCTTTTAGTTGATATATCATTCTTTTGAATGGCGCTTCTAATTGTTCTTTTTGTTGCAATGACAGAGCAAAAATCCCTAGTACGTGTAATAGCAGTATAAAACAACTGTCTTGTATTCAGTAAGTGATGATATGGCAATGCTATAATAACTATTTTTGACGAAGAACCCTGCGACTTATGGACGGTAATGGCATAAGCTAATTGGATACTGTTGTATTTGTCTTTGTATATCTTAACCCTTCCAATTCCTTCAAAATCTATAATCATAAATTGGTCATCATCTTCTTCATCAATTCCGAATTCCTTGATAATGCCTATATTACCATTATAGATGGGGCAACCCTGATTATTCTCATCAACGGCTGAATAGTTATTTTTGATATTTATAACTTTATCACCTGTCCTAAGAATATAATCTGTGCCTTTGTCCTTACTACCTAGCTTAACCTCTTCCTTCATTTCATGAGGAGGATTGTATACCTTTTGACATGCTCTGTTGAGTAGAAGGCATGATGCCTTACCCTTTTCTCTTGTTTGTGTAAGAATTTGTATATCCATGATATCCTCTTGTTTCATGCCTGCATAAAATTTACGCATAACATTAAGAAAGATATCATCATCTGAATCAACCAGTATATATTCTAAGTCCTCTAACTCCCCGTGTACTACTGTCCCAGTCTCTCTTCCGATAACTTGCTTACCTTGACGAATTGCTATTGAGTCAGTAACTACAGCAGACTTTTGAGCCTGCCTGTGAATCTCGGTCAATGTAATCGTTGGGATTAGACCACTTTTAATCATTGGTATCATTACAGGAATTCCTATGGATTCAAGCTGTTCGCTATCTCCTAACATAATTAACTTTGCTCCAGATCGAATAGCCATTAATAGATGTCCAAATAACCTAGCGTCAACCATTGATATTTCATCAACAATTACTATATCAACTGGCAATGGGTTCTTTTGATTATAATAAAACCCATTATTGATTGGAGAAAACCCCAATAAACGATGAATAGTACTTCCCTCTTTGCCAGTTACAAGTGTTAGGTTATTTGAAGCCTTACCACTAAGAGCGCACTGAGCATAAAGATAGCCTTTGCTTTCAAGGATATTAATTACGGCTTTCACAGTACTACTTTTACCAGTACCTCCATACCCTTGAATAATTGAAATGTTGTTATTAAGCATTATTTCAATTGCTTCTCTTTGTTGCTTAGTAAAAGACCACCCTTGTGCTTCCTCAGTTTTGTCTACTGTTTTCTCCCATCCATCATATTCAAACGTATCATCTGCCTTTAGAATTCTGTGCAATTGTTTAGCTACTAAATCCTCTAGTTTTTGATATGGAGCCAGCGAAATCTTCATCTTATCATCTGAAAGATAGAACGTTCCTGCGTCTTGAAGTAGAATACTGCCAATTAACGTCTTATCGGCTGTTGGAATGAATTCTGCAGTAGATTCAATTAAATCCATTGGTGTGCACCATGTATTCCCATTATTGGCTTCTTCCTGCAGAGCAAAAATAAGGAATGATTTTATCCTTAGCTCTGAATTAACATCTCCACCTAATTGCAGGTATATCTTATCGCATTTCTTGAATCCATACCCATCTATATCCATTAATGAATATGGGTTTTCTTTAACCTTACTTATTGCTAACTCAGGTGATTTATAGAACGTAGTAACCTTTTTAATTGTATTAGGAGTTAAACCATATTTACCAAGTTCAATATAAACTGGAGCGTAATCTTTTTGAGATTCGTAATGGTCAATGATTCTTTGCGCCGTTTTCTTTCCTATCCCTTTTGCCTTAGTAAGTGTACTAATGTCTCCAGATGAAATTATATCGATAGGATTATCATGAATTTCATATAATGCCTTAACTTGCCTTGGAGTAATGATAATCTCAAGAAAACTTTTGACTGAATTACTGTCACTGGTATCTAGCTCAATATCTTGTCTCATAAACAACACATCATAGCTTAGCCCAAATTGAGGATGCCTTTCTCCTTCTTCAACCGCAAAGTAATATCTATTTCCTTCCTTTAACGGTGGCATTTCTCCCTTAACTGAAAACGTTCCAAACGTATCATTTATCTCAACGTTCCCTTCTTCCATTTTCACAGGCTTAAAAGATGCTATTGACCATCCACCACTTGTTTCATACTTATTCTTTGGGAACATTATCTTACTTAATGTTGCTACTCCTTTTATTGTACTCATTTAGCACCTCCGTTGCAATACTTTTGTTTAATCTAGAACTTAGTGTAGCACTACAAGCTACACATTGTCAACTACTTATATTAATAAAATACGTGTTTTATTAATATTTTTAGCTTGGTTCATTGGCAAGATATTTTTTAGGAACTAAATAATAGGCTTCGGCTTTAGACATGCACAATACCATATCATCTTCGCATTCGCGCACTACGACTAGTTTTAAATATTTAGGTATATTCTCATAGCTCTCTGTAATGTAAGTTTCTTTACCAAAAGTTTTAGTTAAATCTTGCTTTTCTTCTTCTGAGAATCCCAGAGAAGTGTAATATAAATCATCTAAGTCTCCAATTAACTTCTCTGCTTCCTCCATACCAAGTCTTTCCTCTAGCTTAAAATATAAGTCATTTACTTTTCTTGAATACTCCTGTATCATATCGAACATTTCCTTATTCAAACTCTATACCCCCCTTTTTTTTTATCTAGGCAAACTGTAGCTCCAGCTCTTTTGCAATCTCTTTAGAGCCTTTTACGTCTCTTATTTTCTTACCATGGCTCACGATTGCTTTGGTCATTCGGCTGAACTTGTCATCATTAAAAGATAAGTGTACAGGAAATTTTGGCACTTCTCCATTTAAACCGTAATTCTTGACAATTTCACTTACATTCATAATTTGGTCGTTTGTTCTAACCATTCTTACCTCATCTGCAAGGCATGAGATAATCCAGCTATCAGCGCCCATGTCTCTGTTTATATAGTATAGCAAAAATGGATGTCTTCTGAATAATCCTTTTATATAGTCATTTACTTCCTTAATTTCAAATAACTCTTCTGAGGTATTATCATAGCCTGTACAAAAAATTGCACAGTTACTTCTTAAAGACTTTCCTATTTTTGTTATTGCTTTAATGAAGTCATCTATCCTACTATAATCCTTCGCTTGTATTTCATCTACCTTGATATCAAACATAATAAATGGATTTTCTTGCTTAGAAAGAGATTTCATGATTTCATTATATGTCAAATCTTCTCTATTCATAAACAACCTCCTGTTAAAATGTGTTACTGTTATATTAATACAGTAAATTAATTTTGTCAACCAACTTTGTTTAAAAGATTTGTTTATGTGGAATATTTATTGTATAATGAACATAGAATAAAAAGAGGAGCCGATTTCGGATATCGACCCCTCTAGATTATAGTTGATTCCACTGGATACGTGGCGACTAGTAAGAAGTGAAATTAAACGGAAGTAGTCAACTCCTTTAGTCGGGCAGGGTGACTACTTTTTTCCGTTTACGTTGATTATTGCTACAATTAGTGTTGCAAATGCAATAACGACAAGTAAATGGTCAGTAGTAACAATCATGTATGACACCTCCCTTCTACAAGGAAAGTGCCACCACGCACCCCGCGCAATCAAACTATACATTCAATTATAACATATCTACATTATATCAACTACTATTTTCCCCCAATTTTCCAATTTACTATAGTTCTCAGGTTCACGCAGTTCATCCAAGCTCATCCAGAAGCCTTTTAATTGTTCGGTCTCTCTCACACTAACTTTATCATTTTCTTCCAGATTAATAACCCCTAAGATACCAATGTGAACTTGTCCAACATCATTACTGTCATCGTTAATTAGACCAATAATGCTTACATCTGTATTACCTTCAACATACAGCTCTTCATCCAGCTCTCTTTGGATGTTCTCTGTCAAGACGTTCTTAAAAGCTTCCTTGGGATTGTCCATAGTATTCATATGCCCTCCAACACCCATAGAAAGTTTTCCATGAAGTCGTGACTCTCCTCCACCTTCAAGTCGTTGGGTAACAAAAAACTTTTCGCCTTTTCGAATTACTACATATGGAATAGGCTGTTTATAATCAGTGTTTAGCTCTGCATTTTTGGAAATAGCAGTGAAAGTTTCCTCAACACTACCTCTACGCATTTCTGTATAGTTTTCATCTATGCTTCTCATAATATCTTTGATTTTATAGAAACCACGACTATCTTTAATATTTATGCATCCGTTAAAATAATTCGTATAGTTTTTTTTAAAAATAAACAGTTCTGATTTAGGTACGACCACTACAATTTCATCTTCTTTTTTCATCAGTTCTCCTCCTGCAATTATATTGTTGGGTCTTTCTTTATTTTCTTTAACTCATCAAGTACTTCATTCCACTCGTAGAATCCTACACCATCAGTTAACTCCAAGCAAGTACCATATACATATTGGTTAATTCCTAAAGATCGTCTATCGCCTTCCTCATCTTTTCCAGCATTTTCAAAGCGCCTAACATCCTCATAGTGAGGATAAACTTTTTGTTCATCAACCTTAACAGCAAGAGCGACAATTTTATTCAGCGCCTCTGGTGTAAATGTTTCGTTATCAACAATTTCTAAAATAGACTTTGCCAAATCTTTTCTACCCTTTACCTGACCAAGTTCTACAAGTGTTCCTTGAGCAAATGGTTGTGGTTCGATTACAATTACATCACTTGATTCAATAGCATCGGTGTCTTGTTGCACTATACGCTCAGCTAGTCCATCATTATTCACTTTAGATTTATCATTAATATCCTTGTTGTCCATGGGGTTGTAAAAGTCTAGCCCAATTCTTTTTACATCTTCACGTTCTTTGGCTCGCAACATTTGCGACCCTTTTGGTAACATATCTCCAGCAATATAAACTTTTCTCATATATACCTCCATTTATAATAAGAATTATAGGCGATTGATTAATACAACCTCCTGATGCAATACATTCGTTTAAATATCTAAGATTTTAAACTCTATATCTAAAACTTCCTTAAAGCCTTCTTTTTTCATAAGTTTGCTAATTTCATATTTACTTTTGCTTGCCTTAAATCTTTGGCAACCGTTGCTTAACTTGATTAAGTTATACTTAGGCTGTGAAGGTATTCTAAGTTTGCCTGTAAAGGGATGATAAGCGAATTCTGATTCTTGTTCATCTTTAATTTCTGCTAATAGAAACAACTCGTTGTGAATCATAAATAGTGAACCGCCTTCTATATTTAACTCTGTAATCTTTTTTTCTGGCATTGTTAATTTTTGATTTGTCATAATAAAGTATCCTCCTATTGTTTTCGTATAAATTTTAGTTCTTTTAACCATAGCTCTTTGTCTTTTGTCTGTTGCCACACACCATTTATCTTCTTATTCTTTGGCTTTACATCTGCGTGTAGTATTTGTACTATATCTTTCTCATCGAATGGAACGTATTGATAGGTTCTAGAGCCGACTTTAAATTCTCTAGTCTCCCCTGTTGAAAACTGATACGCTTTAGCTCTTGTATAAGTCTTTCTTTTTAGCACCTCTGTAATCATCATAATATTGGGAGACATTTCTTCATCAACTGTTTCTACATGACCCAAGAACTCTAACTCTGATTCACACTGTTCCACTAACGATAAAGATTCATCGTTTAAATCATTCTCATAGTGCAATACTTTTGTATAACGATCTTTTTTGGTTTTTAATTTCAAATTTGGTTTATAGGTTTTCTCAAAGAAATTAAACACACTAAGTAACTTCTTATTTCCTCCAAATTCGCTAAAGTATCCTAGCGAAATTAAGATTTGCATTTGTCGTGAGTTTATTGGTACTGAGTTATTGACTAAATCAAATACATAACCTTTGTTTATCTCTTTTATCTCATCCTCTGTATACTCTTGCCGTAAGAATTCGAGCATATTTAGCTCCAGAGCGTCTTCTTTAGCCTTATTAAAGTGTGCTATTTCTTCTGTCGTCAAACTATCGTTTTCTAGTGCAAACTTTTCGTCTTTTGAAAGTAAAATGAGTGCAACTTTGAAGTCTGTACCATCTTTAATATCTACCAATAAATCAGTAAAGCTATCATAATCTCTGTTTCCAATCCTGTATAATCCTTCTGCCACATTGGCGTTTAAGTACTTTATAGGCTCCACGCCCTGATAAATAGAGTTTGTCTCTTTATCGAACATATATCCAGCTCTTGAGTACCTAAATTTGATTGGTCTAATGTCGATATTCTTTTCTTTCGCGAATTCTACCAGTTTATTTGTTTTGTCTTGTTTCCCTATATTTACGTTTAGGTTGGCAGTTATGAATTCTAGTGGATAGTAATATCTTAGCCATGCAGACGCATAACCCATCCATGAATAGGCGTCTGAGTGGTTAATGGAAAAACCATAATCTGACGCATCCATAATTACCTGAATGAAAGACATTGCAATTTCTTCTACCTCAGATTCATCTACATTATATTTATGAAGCAAGGTATTAATAAACCTCTCTTTAATCTCTGGTATTATGTCATCAAGAACCTCTTTTTGCTTCTTACCAATTGCCCTTCGCACAACATCTGCCTCACCTTCGCTATAGTTACAGAATTGTACAAGAAATCTGATGATTTGTTCCTGATAAACCATGAATCCTTGGGAGTTTGATAAGAATTCGTCTAATGCATCCAATCCCTGACTATTGAATTCTCCAGCATATAGTCTATCTCTGTAGGACGCTCCAGATGGTCGAATCGAAGCATTCCCTAATGAAAATAAATCTATATATGATACGTTGGGATTTCTTACCTTGATTTTTGCTATTGTGTTAGGGTCAAATAGGTCTTTATATGACTGATGAGCATAGTCCGATTCCCATTGAAATATTCCTAT
Source organism: Virgibacillus sp. M23 (assembly GCF_034190895.1). Taxonomy (NCBI): domain Bacteria; kingdom Bacillati; phylum Bacillota; class Bacilli; order Caryophanales; family Bacillaceae; genus Virgibacillus; species Virgibacillus sp. M23. Next base: position 109,680 of record NZ_JAWDHA010000009.1, read on the forward strand.
ATTATTATCGAGAATTGACTTCCATACTTTTGTATCTTCTGAATCTAAGTTTTCAGGAAGTACATCTTCAAAGTTTAGCCCAGATAATTTAGCTGTATTAGCTATTAACTCGACCGTATCTAATCCTAAAACATCAAGTTTCACGAAGTTCTGTTTATCTATTTCTTTCATATTAATTTGAGTTAATGTCACGGTTTCTTTAGTCTTGTTGTCTACTACCGTAAGTAGTCCCATATTTTCATCTAAAGGTATGGGAGAAACCGCAATACCACACGCATGTGCGCCAACTGATACTATAGTTCCTTTGATAAGGTCAACATAGTGGAATAAATCTGGGTACTTGTCTCGATAATACGATTCGTTTTCTTCTACGCCTTTTGCTATTTCATCAACTTCGCTTAATGGAATGTCAAGACCTCTTCCGATATCACGTATTGCACTTAAAAGCTCTAACTTGTTATACGTAATAATTTTGGCGCAATGTAGCTTAGGATGATTAATTAGATAATCCTGAATAATATGTCTTTGAGACGGAGGGTAATCCGTATCAATGTCTGCCAAACTTATTCGCTCCTTGCTCATGAATCGTGCAAAGTTTAAATTCCTTTTAATTGAGTCCATATGAGTTATTCGCATGAGATATGCAATTATACTACCTGTAACTGAGCCTCTACCAAAACCGTATTCTATATCATTCTTTCTTGCGAACGACTTAACATCATCCTCCAAAAGCATATAGTTAATTGCGTCATTTGCCTTGTAAACATCTAGTTCTTGCTGAATTCTCTGAGCGTATACCTTCCGTTCCTCAAGTGGCAATTTATCAATGCCTCTAAACTTTATTCCTTCTGCGATCTTCTTTTGGAAAACTTCTTCGGGATTTTCATATAGCTTAGGGTATTTCTTGCTATAATCTACTTGCCATGACTCAATCATATCTGCAACTATATTGGTCATTTGCATAGCTTTGTGAATTTCATCATCAGTAAATATGTCCTGACGTTTGAACATCTGAAACATCTTTTCATAAGAATGAAACCCTAAGTCAAAACTATCTTCATCAGTAAATTTGATTCTTTTAGATTTTTGCAGAACTTTCCTTGCTTCGTCATACTCCTCGTTCAGAGCATGAGTGTCTGAACCTGCGACCAATCTGATTCCAGTTTCTTCTGATATACTCTTAAGAATCTTGTTGTATTGTATTTGCTCAACATGATAGTGAGGTTGGATTTCTAAGAAACATCTTTCCTTGTTTTCCGAAAACCACGCGATGACTTCTTTTAGTTTCTCACTTGCCATATCGCTATTTTGCTTATTTTTCAACAATTGCCAAATGATACCACCTAAGCATGCAGTTGAAATTATAATATTCTCTGATGTATTCTTAATGTCTTCCCATGAAATTCTTGGGTTGTAGTAGAAGTTATTACCTTCCCTATCAAAGCCTGTGGAAACCATTTTATTCAATTCCTTAAATCCTTCATGATTTTTTGCCAAGAGTATCATATGGAAATTGTCACGCTTTTTCTCTTCTAAGGTCATGGTTACATATACTTCTGAACCATGAATGTATTTCAAACCATTTGACTCCGCGTAGGTTTTCTTATCAAACCACGATAACACGTTACCATGTTCTGTAAATGCTATTGCTTTATGCCCCATCTCAACAGCTTTGTCTACATATTGCTTATACGTATTTACAACTTCAACCATGTTCTGATTTGATAGATCGGTGTGTAAATGTATTGCTGTATAATATAGGTCATTATCTACTGAATTATACGGTGCTTCCAACTGATTTCCTCCCGTCTGTAAACATAATACTATGAATGACACTTTTTGCAATACTTTCGTTTAAAGTTAATTAGTATAAATTGTGACCTTTTAAAAATTTCTTCATTCCTTCTACGATTTGCCTATCGCTATCTATTAAATTTCCTTCGTATAGAACATCACCGTTTGATTCAAACCTCAGTATTTCTCTATTCTCTAACATGATAGAAAGCGAAGGCTCTTTCGGCGGTACAATTTGAACATTTATAGCATTTATGCGATCTTCTGTCTTTTCTGTCATCCTAACCCCTCCTAATATTGCAATAATTTCATTTGATAATACGGCTAAAATCATCTATCTTAAAATTTCCGATACGACTGCAATTATCAATAGAAGAATACAGGAAGAATTCTCTTTTCCCATAATCCAAGTCTCGTGCGAATCCTACTAAGCTTCCATTAGTTACAATCTGACCTTCTGAAAAGTCAGTCTCTTTTCTATAAGCTTTAATCATAATAGATTGTAGTATGTTGTCTTTGTGAGAGCTATTATATTTGCAATATATTTTTCGTGCTTGCATTAGTTCCTCGTCTTGTCTATGATATTTACTTACCTTGTCCGACACCAACAATTCAATTATTGAACTAAGACCCATGAAGTGATTAAGTTTGCTAATCGCCCAATCCATAATAGGCTGTTGTTCATTTAAGATTACTGGAATTTTCAATTTAACTCCTCCTATTTTTAATTTAATTGATTTCCAATCTATATGGAGTGCCATCGTATAAAAATTCTACGTTTACAAATGGTTTTACCGATAATGTCAATTCATAATAGTCACCTTTGTCCTCAGCATTTAAAACAAACCCTATTGGCTTACCATCATGTGTTAATGGTATTTTCTTGTAATCTTCAAGGTTCCCCTTATTAGCTACTTTAACCGTGGTAATCATTTGCATCTCCACATCTCTCCTTTTAGCTTTGATAGATTTCTAATGTTTTGGGATGAATCCTAGTTACGGACACGCCTTTCTTAGTCGCATATTGTATGCAGTTCTTTGTTCCTCCGTTTGTACCATCCCATACTCCTATTACATAACTACTGTTGTCTACCATCCACTCATTTCTTCTCTGCATACACCATGGCGTATATGATTCCTTGGAAATATAGTGAATCCTATCTGCCATCTTAGTAATATATCTCCATTCATCAATACTTTTTTGAACCCATTTAGAATATTGATTTAAACATGGTATAGCGCATACTAGCTTGATTTTAGGGTAATTACTTTTTAGCTTAAGCACAATCATTGCTGACCAGATGTCTGTCCCTAGTGCCATTCCACTAATAAAATTTGTAACATTCTTCTCTTCAATGTGGTCGACTATATTATCCTTTAGTGCCATAAGTAGTCCTATATTATCTTCAGGGTTATAGCCTCGTAATTTACTTGGTCTATGCCCAGTAAAACAAGCAGTCTTGTTAGCCATTTATAGCACCTCATCCCCAATGACCATGATTTTTCAAAATCTCAATTACTTCATTGATGTACGGTTCATCTAAATTGATAACTACATAGCTATTAGATGGTTTCTTCCCATTCTCAATACGACCATCTTCTATAATTTGGAGCGCACTATTTAAAGAGGTTCGAAGCTCATCTTTAGTGTATTGGCTCAAGTATTTTTCTACGTCACGCTCATTGATAATAGTGTATTTTCGCTTGAACCCTTCTTTTACTGCATCAAATATTGGCTCACCTATCCCTCTACTCCTTTCAAAAGCTCAAATCCATAATGTATACTTAATTCACTTTCCCAGCCAATTTCAGCTACAAACACCTTTCTCCCCTCTGAGTCTTTTACGAAATATTCGTTACCTTTACGAACACCTTCAAGAACTTCTCCATCGAATGTCTCAGACAACACTTTAGTAAAGTCATGATTGTACTCAATTGCCCCTTCAATTACCTTCACTTTAATTTTTTCAGACATTATTCCGTTTCTCCTTTCAATGTCTGCTTAATTACCGTTAATCCAACGTACTCAATTGTATTTAGCGTATCTTCGTTGCTGTTACCACGACTTACACGATAGTAAAGCTTTTGCAATTCGTTATATGATTCTTCTAAAGCCTGTTTGTAGCGTTCAGCTCTTTTCATCTGGTTAATTCCGTATGAACTATTTTGTCTTGCCAGTAATTTAGCTATGTCTAGTTTCTCCTCTAATTCCTGCACACTCTCTACTAGTTTGCATATAGTAAACATTTCTTTATATGTTAATGTATAGTTTGCGAGAAAATTACCGCAGGATTTAGCAGTAGAAAATGCAACACTAAACTCATCTATGATTTTCTCTATTTCTTCCAACCGTTTATCCATTGGCTTCTCCTTTCAATGTTCCATACCCCCTACATTTAAAACAGGGAGTCATGTGATCTGGTATACTTCCAGAATGGTCATAGCCTGTTCCATTGCAATCAGGGCATTCATACAATGCTTTACGTGCTTTCTTTCCTTTGTCTCTATCAACTTCAATCCAAGTTTCCTCGGTAAAATCACCATGACCGATATATGTTTTTTCTCCTGTTACTTCATAATTCTCTTTGTCCGCATAAAACTCCAAAGCCTGCCTGTAGCGTTGATTTTCTTCTAAAAGATCATCATACTCAGACTCTTGAATAATGATTTTTCCTGTGTAGAAATCCATCCCTACACCTCCTTGTCATTTAAATAATATATATATATTTCTTTCTGCATGTTTCGCAACAAAATGCTTTCTTGCATGGCTTTCCGCAATTTCCGCATATGTTCATCTCTATAAAGCCTCCTTAAT